>JAEUQL010000316.1 GCA_016789295.1 Blastocatellia bacterium
TCAGTTTTTTGTTCAGCTTCTGAAGCTTGGAAGAGTGCTTTAGAAGCAGCTTTGACAAGCGTATCGATCTGGCGGCGTGTAAATGTGAGAGCACGTCCATCAGCACCACGCATCAAAGCAGTCATTTTGCGACGGGCTTTGTTTGAAAGATCGCCTATCTCTTCTGGACGACGTAGCAGGTCTGCAAACCAGACAGCAGAACCAGCACTGAGAGTACTAAAGACACGCTCGTGAAGAGCACGTACAGCCAGATTGTCTACCAGTGAAGTAGCCATAATAGGCTCATATAGACGCTCAAAGTCGTTGGTGTCTTGACGAACCATGGTGCTGGCTACGTTTTCCCGACCATTGATCGAGTTACCATTCATCACAGCAGTATTCATAAGTCTTACTGTCTCCAAAGCACGGCGCACTATATCGAGAGCTTCTTCAGTGGAAACCTCACCTTGAACCTCTGGGCCAAGTAGTATCTGTTCAAGCTCGTCTGAAACTACACGGATAGGCAGAGTGTCAGGGGCAAATGCTGGTGGCCCTGCACTGATATGTGCTTGTGCTGCTAAAGTATTCTCTTCTGAAATCTTTAGCCTAACAGTAACAAAACCATCGCATTCATCGTCTAGATATCCCCAACTTACTTGATTGCCGTCATTGTCTGGATATCCGGCATATATTTGTGCTGGGTTAGTCAGTTTAGGGCTTGATTTATCAATATAACCACGCCACGAACCTTTATTTTTATCATAAAGAACTAAGTCTTCTGAGTTAATAATAGGATCATCTTCTTTTTTCCCTGGTGCTGTGTAGCGTTTGAGGCTTGAGCCGTAAACTTTGCCACCAGCAGGTGTATATCGAAATCGTATTTCGGGAAACTGTTCTGTAGGTTTGATAAATTGTACAAAGCCAAGAGGTAATTTTTTACCAGGCAAAAAGTTTTCACACTCACCCAAAAGCTCGTATTTTTGGTGATCACGAATCTCTTTTATACGTGCAATTATCTTGTCTTCTGTGCATCCAGTGCGGCGAAAGATCTTTATATTGCCGATTTTCACATTCCAAGAAATATTTTCAACACTTAATCCTTCAGATTGTAGTAAATTGATCGTTAGTGGAACCAACTCATCAGAGTTAGAATCAGTGCGTGCAAAAACCTCCAGAAATGGAGCAACTGGGCGAATTTGACCATTAGGCTCTTTGAAACGGATCTTTTCCGGGGTGTAACACTCAGCTATCGCTCCACTCTCTGGGTCAATACGAAAGGTTTCACGGGGAACTATTTGGCGATAGTCGAGAGGGTTATCTTGAGGTATTTCTAGATCAAAAGCCTCCAATGGCGTTGGAGAAGAACCTAATCGACCAATAGCAATTGGGGGAAGAATGCGCAATTCTAAGATAGCCATAAATGCTCCTATGTTAACGCCAGTTTTATATCTCCGGCCAATATTCTGTTGACAGTGTCTAGTAACTGCTGGTCTGCTTCTCTTATCGAAAAGAGGTAATCTAGACGAGGTTTTGGGCAGATAGCCTGCAACTGGTCTATCAAAGCTCTTGCAGCTTGGAGTAGATCTTTGTGTAGCCGCCAGCGATTAGCTTCACCTGTGGGTAGAGTCAAGGTGTATGGCATTAAGAATGGTGGGCCAGCATTCTTGTGGGCAAATTTTGCAAGTGTTGATAGTGGTAGCTGTACCATAATACTTGCAATAGCACGTAAGTTGTACATCTCGCCAAAAGTAGCATTGATTATCATCCCACGAGGAGTCCAAATACCTGCTTGATTGAGACCTCCTACTAACTCAAAGCTGTGCATCAAGTAGTTTAGAAGCATTCTGTAACGCACGTTGAACAGATGTCCCCAAAGCTTTGATTCTGGGTGAGTTATCCGGTCTTGTTCTTGATCAGAAACCTGTCCTTCTGAAGGGTCTTCTTCTATTGCATCTGCCGAATACCAGACATAAGGATTGATAGCAACATTGCGTGAAGGAGACCATCCTTCATGAGCTAGTTCTGACATTTTTTTGTATATATCCAAAAAGCGTATGAAGTGAGAAGGGCTAGAACCTTCTTGACCCGAATATGCTTCACCTTGCTGTGCTATCTGAGTCAGCGCACTAACAGCATCATCTCTAGAAGCTACCGGCACTACCAGAACATCAGGAGAGTTTTCTGGATTGGCCTTTGTGGTGTTGCCGCGTTGCCCACCCTGATAGCCACGCCCCCATTCATCCCACTTGGCCTGGAATGGATAGGTGTTTGCGTCAAAAACCTCGTCTGGTAGAAAGTCGCTATCCTGCAAAAGACCTATCAAGAGGCTAAATAGCTCACTAACTTTATGTGGATTAGAAGTAGATTTCTCTACACGTTTCTTTACCTCTTCAGCAATTGGTCCTGACCAATTTTCTGGTGATTCGGCATAGACATATTTAGCCAGCGAGTCGAGGGTGAGAGGCTCAAGTGTAAATGGGAAAGGGTAGAAAGTAGTATCCCATGGATAGTTTTCGCGTCCCAAGTTCAAAGGTGCACCTATCAGTCTGAGCACGTTTTGAACCGAGATCAGATGTCCCATCTCTTCTTTGGCAATCCCAAAGATAACTTCTTGCCAACCACGAACTGTTTCACGGTGTTTTTCCGGGATTTGAGATCCACCCAGAGAGTAGGCAGCATAGAGGTACTGCACCATCAATGCGTGTTCGATCTCGGCGTCTATGTAAAGAAGATAGCTCACAAAGTCACGCGGGTTAAATTCTGGTGAGAAAAATGGAGCAGGCGGACTAGGAGCAGCTTCAAGGTGGGTTAACTTGGTTTTGCGCAAGCTCTTAAGCTCTGTTAGCTGCTGCTGCACACGCCCCAAGTTCCCTAAATGGCGTTCAATTTGAAATCGCATATTTATCCTTTTGGCTGAGAACGGTTAAAAGTGGATTATCAGTTTTGAGAAAATTATCTACTATTCTAATTTTTCTTCTGCAATCTACTGTGTCTTTACTTCAAGTTCACTCTTAGACAAAAAATTGGACGCTAAAGATAAGCTAAGCCCTATAATGGTATGAATAAAACAGGTATTTTTAAGACAATCTATTTTGAGATATCAGGAGCAGATTATTTACAGAAATTGCAGATGTGTCAAGGACTTTCTTAGTTAAATCGAATTAGAGCTAGAAAGAATTCTACAGAGAAGGAAAAAGTTAGAAAAGGCGTAAGAGTACTCTTACGCCATATACTATTTGATTCTGAACTTGCTACTGTTAGAACTACCTTTGTTGCCTGCTTTGTCTACTGCTTCAATCTGAATAACTGCAGTCTTTGTCTTTGAAAGTTCTTGACCAGGAGTCCAGTTGAAAGAGGCTGTATCAGCAGAAAGACCTGTGGCAATCGTTATAGGAAAGGTCTGTCCATTGTCTAAAGAGAGCCTGATAGTTTGGCTACTGATAGTTTGATTGTCGCGTGACTGCCAGTTGATCGTCACTGCGTCACCACGTTTTACGCGCTTTACTCCACCACCCACCATGACATTTGACACTACAGGGGAGATTGTGTCAGGTGTAGCAGCCTTGATTCTGAAAGGCGTTGAAACTCCAAGCCTCTGGTTTCCATTTGGATCGCGAGCTAGAACAGCAATTAGAACAGAGTCGCTTACCATAGTTTCAGGAACTTTCCAGGTAAAATTGCTAATTCCAGAAGCCAGACCTGCAACAATTACAAATGGAAATGTTTTACCCTCATCAAATGAGACCAGTAAGTCTTGACTAGCTATTGCAACATTGTCTGAGCTTTGCCAAGTAACAGTAAAACTTTCTCCTGCTGTCAAATCCTGTCCATTGTTGATTGAAACATTGTTCACAGTTGGAGGTGTACTGTCAGGAGATTGGGCATTAACTTTGAATGGAGCAGAGCTACCCATTCTGCGGTTGCCATTTGCGTCAAAAGCCAAAATTGCTATCACTGCATTTTCTGCTCGTAAAGTACTTGGAGAAGCCCAAGCGAATGTCCGTACATTGCCAGCAAGTCCTTTGGTTATACCTTCAGCAAAGCTTGCACCACCATCTGTAGATAATAGGATCTCGTGACCAATAACACCTATATTGTCAGAACTCTCCCAGTTGATCGTGACTGTTTGGCCAGCAGTAAGATCCACTCCACCATTTACTGTAACGTTCCTCACCATTGGAGGTGTGATGTCAGGAACAGTCTGTGCTATATGCTCGTTGAAGAAAGCAACAGCCAGTTGTTCGCCAGCTTCCCAAAATTTAGCAGCTTTTGTCTTACCTGTAGCACTGTGAAGAACTACAGTTTCTTGGTCTTTGTGTAGTAGTAGGATAGGAAGGTTATTTTGAGATATCTGTTCTACCCATTCTCTATCTAGAGTAGCTAGAGTAGCAAAGATGCCTGAAGCTGCAGCTACTTGAGATGATTCACTTGACCATAAACCCGATTCATACTCTCCTGTCTCGGCAGAAGTAGCCGCCAAGACTGCAACAGTTGCACCACTAGAAACTCCAAATAGAGCTATTTTCTTTGGGTCTATATTCCACTGCTTTGCATTTGCTTTGAAGTACCTAACAGATGTCAAAACATCTGTTGGTGCAGTAAATAGACTGCTTACTTTGTAGTTGACGCAAGCAAATAGAAACCCTGCAGAAGTAAAAAGTCTACTATAAGGCTCGCCTTCACTTTTTTGGCCTGCAGAAACAAATATTACAAGCGGGCGTAGTGTGCTGGTCTCACCCTCTGGCTCGTACAGATCGGCTGTCATTGTAGGCTCTGACAGATCACCATAAGAGATATCGTGAGTAACTTTCTGTGCATAGGCTGAAAGAGACAATAGAACGATAATAAGAGCAGAAAGTAGTAATTTTGTAATTTTGATCATAAGGGTATCCCCCTAAAAGGAGTTTCTTTGATTTTAACCCTTCAAGCTCCAAGAGAAAGAGAGAAGTTTCCAGATATTTGACATCCTCCCGGTTTTGAAAAACGGGGATTCCTTAGGTTGACGCTGAAACAACACGCCAGATATCTAAAGGAACTCTCAGTTGAGAAGGTTCGCCTTTCAATAGCTCAGCCAACGCCAAGCCTCCAGGCGCAGAGACGGAAAGCCCTTCCGCCTGCAAGATAGTTATACCTCTTGCAAG
>JAEUQL010000317.1 GCA_016789295.1 Blastocatellia bacterium
GATGTGGCAGCACTACTGAAAGACTACAAAGGGAAGGCGGCAGTAGCAGCAGGTGAAGCATTTGAACCATCACCGTCAAACATTGAAGCAAGAACTAAACGCGGTGAAGCTAGCGGCCTTAAGAGAGCTTTTCTGTCAAAGAAGACAAGAGGAAATACTGTAGTAGTTAGGCTATCGTTGCGTTTTGGAGATGAACAGAGCTTGATGAACCGAGGTGTGGCAGGAAGTTTTGCGGGACAGATGCTTATGAGAGGTACTACCAAACATACTCGTGAACAGCTAAAAGAAGAGATGGACAAGCTCAAGGCAAGAGCGTTTGTTGGTGGTGGAGCGACATCGGCATTTGTTTCTATAGACACAGTGAGAGAGAACTTACCAGCAGTGATGCGTTTGGTAGCAGAAGTACTCAAAGAGCCATCATTTCCGACTAATGAGTTTGAGCAGCTTAAACAAGAAGAGCTTGCACAGTTAGAAGCACAGCGCAGTGAACCACAATTCCAAGCATTTACTGCAATTAGCCGTCACTTCAATCGCTATCCAAAAGGCCATGTCCGTTACGCGAAGACCTTGGAAGAGTCTATAGAAGATATCAAGAGTGTGACACTTGCAGATGCCAAGAAGTTCTATGAAGACTTCTATGGAATAGCAAATGGTGAACTAACAGTAGTAGGTGATTTTGATGAAGCAGAGATTGCAAAACTTACAGATGAGTTATTTAATGGCTGGAAGAGTAAAAATAGCTTCAAGAGAATACCAGATGAGTACAAAGCTGTAGAAGCTGCAAATCTTTCAATTGAAACACCTGATAAAGCTAATGCTTTCTTTATCGCACGTCAGCCTATCAGCATGCGTGACGATGACCCAGACTATCCAGCAATGATTCTTGCTAACTATATGATGGGTGGAGGTTTTCTTAACTCCCGTCTAGCAGTGCGCATAAGACAGAAGGAAGGGCTTAGCTATGGAGTTGGCTCACAATTTGCTGCCGATTCTCTAGATAAAAATGCTAACTTTTTAGCATTTGCAATCTATGCACCTGAGAATGCAGGTAAGCTGGAAGCAGCATTTAGAGAAGAGATAGAAAAAGTTACTAAAGATGGTTTTACTGCTGAAGAGGTAGCATCGGCAAAAAATGGTTATCTACAATCGCGTCAAGTGAGCCGTGCACAAGATGGTGAACTGGCAGGTAGACTAGGAAACTATCTCTATCTAGGTAGAACTTTGCAATGGGATGCAGAGTTTGAGAAGAAGATCTCGGAACTCACAGCAGAGCAGATAAATGCAGCAGTTCGCAAGCATATAGATGTAAGCAAGATCACTATTGTCAAGGCTGGTGATTTTGCAAAAACTGCAAAGAAGTAGCTATTTGACTAGAAAGAAGCCTTTTGGCTTCTTTCTAGCTAACAGTCTTAAATTACTGTTCCATCTGGTATCAATGTGTTTTTGGGAATGATGACTATTCCTTCACGTATGCAGTAGTCTTCTCCATCATAATCAATAAACCCTTTTTCATTGACTATTTTCACATTTGAGCCAATACGTGCATTTTTGTCTATTATAGCTTTTCGTATGGTAGTGCCTTCGCCAATACCAACCCAAGGAGTATTATTTTGCCTATCGCGTGTTAGCTCGCTCCAGGTCTGATAGAAGTCTGCACCCATTATCATTGACTTCTCTATCCGCGTTCCTCCACCTATGCGGCAACGAATACCCACAATACTAGTATCGATAAAAGCTTCATTTATCATGCACCCTTCAGAGATTATGGAGTCACGTATTTGGCAGCCCTGTATCTTTGTACCGGGCAAAAATCGTGGACGAGTATAGATAGGTGCTTTTGCATCAAAAAAGTTAAATTTTGGCAAAACACTAGTCATATCAAGGTTGGCCTTGTAGAAAGCACTTATAGTTCCTATATCTTCCCAATAGTCATTGAAAAGATATGCTTGAACGTTATGTTCGTGTATAGCTGCAGGAATAACCTGTCGGCCAAAATCGACACGTGTCTGGTCTTCTAAAAGAAGCCCAGTGAGTATCTGTTTACTAAAAACATATATACCCATTGAAGCAAGGAACGGTTTTTTGGCTGCCTCTTCAGGGCTAAGTCCAAAAGCTGTTGTATCAACTCGCATCGCTTGTAAGGCTTCACCCTTCGGCTTTTCTGAAAACTCTATTATACGGCCTTGATTATCAGTTTTAAGAAGTCCAAACTCTGAAGCTTGGTCTTCTGGAACTGGTGTGACAGCTACAGTTATATCTGCATTTGTTTTGCTGTGCTTTGCTACAAAGTCTCTATAGTCCATTCTATAGAGGTGATCCCCAGAAAGTATCAGTATCAGATTGGTCTGCCAATCAGTGAAGTGACGAAGGTTTTGCCTAACAGCATCTGCTGTACCTTGAAACCAGTCTGTACTATCAAGTGTCTGCTCTGCAGCTAGTATCTCAACAAAACCATCTGAAAAGCTACTAAATCTATAAGTGCGAGTTATATGTTGATTTAGAGAGGCAGAATTGAACTGTGTAAGAACATAGATCTTTATAACATCAGAGTTAATACAGTTGCTAACAGGAATATCTATTAAACGATACTTCCCACCTAGTGGTACAGCAGGCTTTGATCTCTCTTTTGTCAAAGGAAAAAGTCTTGTTCCTTGACCACCCCCCAAAATCACAGCGAGCACATCTTTCATCAAATATTTGGCACCAGACCATTAAAGGTCAAAGTGCTGCCTCCTTAGTTGTTAGAATAATATGCGATTAGATCGATTGAACTAGTGACTTGTAATGCTTTCTTTCTCACCAGGCTTTTGCATTAAAGCTTTTTCTACCAAAAGTAGACTGCTGTCAACTCCATTCGATTATAGACAGCCAACGGCTCTATAATAGTGGAACATTTTAATAACTACAAAAATAAATGGATAATTATGGAGCTATCAATTCGCAATGACTTGAAAAATGTAGTAGGAGATCGGTTGCCGTTAGTAGCCCTGGAATCTACTGTAATTGCCACAGGACTACCTGCCCCTTACAACCTACAGGCTGCTTGGCAATGTGAAGAAGTGATTAAAAGTCAAGCAGCAGAACCTGCTACGGTTGCAATAATTGATGGAGTGGCTAAAATAGGTTGCTCTCAAGAAGAGATAGTTGCACTTGCTAGCAGAGATGATGTTATAAAAACCAACCTAAGCAATCTTGGAGCGGTTGTAGCACGAAAACAGTGGGGTGCAACGACTGTCTCTACTACAATGCACATTGCTTCGAGGGCTGGAATAGAGGTCTTTTCAACAGGTGGAATAGGTGGTGTACATCGTGGAGCAGAGCAGAGCTTTGACCTATCTTCTGACTTGATGGCTCTGGCACGTTACCCTATGGTCGTAGTCTCTGCAGGTGCAAAGTCTATACTCGATCTTCCAAAAACGGTAGAGTTGCTCGAAACTCTAGGTGTGCCAGTGATTGGTTACTGCACAGACCAGTTTCCGGCTTTTCATTCGCGTTCAAGTGGCATTGGACTCGACCTGGTGAGCGAAAGTGCCAACGAAATTGCTGCAATAGCTACAACTCATTGGCTGGCTGGCTTTTCAACAGCCATACTAGTTGTAGCAGCCGTGCCTCAAGAGTACGAGATTGCTGCAGAAGAGATAGAGCAGATGTACAGAAAAGCAGAAATAGAAGCTAAGGAGCAGGGGATTACAGGCAAAAAGGTTACTCCATATCTGCTATCCAAGCTTGAAACGTTTAGTAGCTCAAGAACTGTTTTGACAAATGTTGAGCTACTTAAAAATAATGCCCGTGTGGCAGCAGAGATAGCGGTTGAACTGGCAAAAAGGAAAAGATAGATGATGAGTAGAGAGCAAGTTTCAGAACAGAGTGAGCAAACTCTTTCCACACTCCCTTCAGTAGTGATTATTGGAAGACCAAATGTTGGAAAATCGACGCTGTTTAATAGGCTTACTGAAAGCCGTCGAGCACTGGTAGCCGATATTCCAGGACTGACTAGAGATAGAATTTATGGCCGAGTAAAATGGGCTGGACACGAGTTTGAAGTTGTTGATACAGGTGGAATTATCCCAGATGAAGAAGCAGAGATCCCTATCAATATACTGCGTCAAGCCAGAGTAGCAATAGATAGAGCTAGCCTTATCCTTTTTATTGTTGATGCTCGTGCTGGACTCACTTCACTTGATGAAGAGATGGCTCTATTACTACGGTCAATAGGCAAACCTGTCTTTCTGCTTGCAAACAAAGCTGATGGAGCAAGAGTGGAAAGCTACACCACAGAGTTTCACAAATTAGGTTTTAATGCACTCTTTCCTATATCTGCTGAGCACAGTCATGGTGTTGGAGATATGCTTGACGAAGTAGTAAAACTACTTCCATTTGCCGAACAAGAGCAAGAAAAAGTCAAAGAGGTAAAAATAGCAATAATAGGTCGTCCAAATGTTGGGAAATCATCTCTTGTTAATCGTCTTTTAGGTGAAGAACGTGTTATAGTCTCTCCCATAGCAGGAACTACACGTGATGCGATAGATACTCTGTTAGAAAGAGGCTTGGAGAAGTATCGTTTGATAGACACAGCTGGCATCAGAAGAAAAGGTAAGACTACAGAGGTTCCTGAAAAACTTTCTGTTGTAATGGCACGCAAAAATATAGAGAAGGCCGATGTAGCCTTTTTGCTCATAGATGCTGTCGAAGGACCGACGGCTCTGGATGCAAATATAGCTGGCTATGCACACGAAGCAGGCTGCTCTTTGGTTATTGCTGTAAATAAATGGGATCTTGTAGAAAAAGATACATATACAGCTATAGAGTTTGAGAAAAAGTTGCGCGAGAAGATGAAAGTTCTGGACTATGCACCAGTAGTCTTTATCTCTGCATTGACCGGGCAACGTATAGTAAAGTTACTTGACCTTGCCGACAAGGCTTACAAAGCACGCCACATTCACATCTCTACATCAGAATTGAACAAGTTTTTTGACAAAACATTAGCACAACCTCGTGCTACAACCTCGGCAAAAAATCCTGTCAAAGTGCTCTACATCACACAGGGTCACTCAGCTCCACCAACTTTTATACTCTTTACAAATGCTAGACGCGAAAAAGACAAATTACATT
>JAEUQL010000318.1:0-4753 GCA_016789295.1 Blastocatellia bacterium
ATTCTGCTCTCTCCACCCAATGCACAGATTCCTCTAAAAAAAATAGAAGAGAGTAATAAGAACGGTTTGAATATTTTACCTATACAATATAATCAGAAAGCAGAATTATTTAACTACATTTCCAGAGAAGTAAAGTCTGATGAAAGATATAAACATCCAATATCTACTTCTAGAAAAGAAACACCTTTCATAGAGAAGCTTTTTATTGAGAAAGCTCTATCTGACAGAGTCAGTATTGAGCCTAGCAATTCAGAATTCAATGTTGAGAAAAGCAAAGAGCGAACAGGAATCAATATTCATTACGCTTTAGAAGAAGAGGAAGAATATCTTGTTCTACTCTCCAATGAAATGGAAATTACAATAGGAATTAGAGAAAAAAATGGTGATAAGGAAAGTAAATTAAAAGCAGAAGTGAACAACCTAGTACCAATTGAGATAAGTAAACTGGTTAAATTTAAAACAATCTCAATGCAGACGTAAGTAATTTGCCTATTTGCTGGATTTAGCGTAGTTTTTCGGCTTGTGTCGTGATATTCTTGCCTTTACTGTAAGCTTTTCTTCTGATCCTCAAACTATTTAGGGTGGCATCGATGTTTTGGAAGTTGATATATCCAATTTCTAAAGGGCTTTCTCTTCCTCTTAAATACCTGCTTATTGCTGCGATCTTCTCTACTGCTTCATTTGCTTTGGCAGAAAAAGGCTCTATCAAAGGCAAGGTAGTAAACGAGTCGGGAAAAGGGATAGCAACGGCTCAAGTGACGGCTCAAAACAGTCAAGGAGCCGAGTTTCAAGTAAAAACCAACTCCAAAGGAGAGTTTCAACTCTCTGATCTAGAACCAGGTGAATACTCGATTTCAGTCGATGCAGAAGGCTACAAATCTGTAGAACTGCTCAACAAACAGAAGGTTGAATCAGGCAAGACTACAAAGATAAGCTCAGAGATAGAGCTTCCTATCTCTACTGATGACTCATTGTTACGCGGAGTAGTTTTTACAGAGCGTGGCTATTCTGTGCAAGGTGCAACAGTTGAAATAGAGAAAAAAGTTGACAGCAGTTCCAAAGGTAAGAGTTTCAAGAAGCAGTATGTGACCAATCAGGCTGGTGAATTTGCATTTCGTCTGCCGGGAAGTGGTGGTCAGTACCAACTTAAAGTAACTGCTCGTGGATTTGAAACTGCTACACAGACCATAGATCTTGTAAGTGGAGAGTCACGCAGTATTGCATTCTCTCTAAAAAACAGCTCAAAGTAGTATGATTCAAGACATCCGTCTTCACGGTTCGATAGCAGCTAGATACGAATATTACACAACCATCATAGGGCCTGGAATAGACCTAAGATTCTTTTATGAACAAGGGGAAGATAGGCTAGGATGGCGTGATAGATTCTTTTTTGGTGGTAATGAAGTTGCTCTCTACAGTGACCAGATCTATCACAGAGGGAATGGCGGAACCTTTTGTGACTACATGCTAGGTATAGCCCAACCTGTTAAAGACCTTCTCAAACCCGAAGTACGTAATCGTCTTGTGATGTATGGGGCGCGTTATGATGAAGAAGGTGAGCATATAATTTTTACAAACGAGACAGCCGGACGCGAATCTTATCAAAAGATTTTCAGTGAGGCACATGCCTTTGCAAACTACTCTTTTTTCATAGCAGGTGACATACAGGGTGACCTAAAAACAGTGCAAGAATCGGTTCTACGGCTGACAGGTAAGTTTCTAAAACGTTCCGATCTCAGCGATGACAGTGATGGACACAGGCTAGCACAACGTCTTTATAGAGAAATAGATATCTCCCGATGGACACTTTTTCTGCTGAAATTGATCGATCTTTATGCTTTCGACTATTACAGAGCATTCACCACCTTCTATTCAGAAGATAGGAGCATAGACATTGAGCAGCGCAGCGAACTATTGTCACTGGCTAGCAAGTATAGACTCTCTCAATCTGAATGTGACCGGCTTGAGCTTGATGCTGTATACAAACATCCAGAAAATCGTAAGTTGATAGACGACTATAAAGAGGTACTAATATCACGTTATCATGGCAAGCAGAATAACCAGATAGTAGAACTCAAACGCAACAGGCTAAGGACGATGGGAGCACAACGCCACCTTCCATCACATCTTTTTGACAAACTTGATAAAGCACTCAGGCCAAGACAGACCGACTATGAAACACCTATTTGCTTAATAGAAGCCAAAAAATGTCTTCAAGAGATAGCAGAACGTAGTCTTGCAACTGGCATTTCTAGCAGTGCACTTACTGAAGATCAGTTTACAAGATTTCTCTGTGCCAGGCTTGAAGCACTAGAGAGCCACTACAGTAGCTTTGACGATATTGTTACAGAGCTAAAGCATGAATATGAAGTACGCACACATCAGAGTGTAGAGATCTTTGATGCAGTGATAGCACACAGTGAGCGGTTTGAGAATGCTTATGGAATTGTTAAAAGCGTTGCTCTTATAGATGATTATGACCTTACAGAAGAGAAGCTTTTTCAGATTGCGATTACAAAAGATATAGTAGATTGTGTGCGTTCAAGCATGTTTGATGAGCTGATATTTAACACTATAGAGCATAACAGCTACCTAAATATACATGGACGAGAAAGGCTCAAAAAGCTGAAAGAAGGTATTAATCTGTTGCTTGCAGGAGAGGTTTATCCTGAAGAGATAGTTGAGTCTATTCGAAATATAAACAAAGAGCTACGCCTAAGAAACCAGATAGAGAAGAGATTACGTGAACGGATCAGAGATTTTGGCAGACAGTCGATAAACAAACAGGAATATGATCTTTTAAGAGCCGACCTTGGACGTAGGCTCATTCAAGAAGGAGTTGCTGCTGAGGAAATACCTCCAGATCTTTTCAGTTCTGTACTTGTCACAATACGCGAAGAGCGTTTATACATAGAAGAGTTGCTGCCACAAATAATTCTAAACAGAGACCTTCGTTTGCGAGAAGACTTTCTGGAAAACACCAGCCTTGACAGGTTCCGCACTGAAGAGCTTGAGCAGCAGTATCTTTATGAGAATGGGTTTGGTTCAGAAGTGCTTGACTGGTTAAATAGCAGGAATTGACCTATTAGCAATAGATCTTAAATAATGTTTTTGCTTTACCAAAAACTCTCTTAACTTCTTGTTTGAATTGAAACTATTGCACTATAATCGACTTGCTTTTCAGTTGTTTAGAATTTAGGCGCAAAAATATATGGCAACTCATTGTCCTGTATGTAAGCGGGAATTTTCAGATGATGCAACTTTTTGTACTTTTGACGGTCAGCGACTCATAGCCGAACAGGATAACAAAATGTCTCAACAGAATCAGACAAACCAAACTAAAAAAGATAGATTTCTTGGTATAACTATTGATGGCAAGTATTTAGTTGAAGAGATGGTTGGGCAAGGTGGCATGGGAAATGTCTACAAAGCCAAACATTTACAGATGGATAGCACTGTTGCGATCAAAATACTCCATCCTCATTTGATCTCTGATCAGACTTCTGTAGAACGTTTTCGAAGGGAGGCACGAGCTGCACGCACAGTGAACCATCCTAATGCTATCCAAGTACTAGACTTTGGTGTAAGTAGTGATAACACAGTCTATCTTGTTATGGAGTTTCTAGAAGGTCTCAGTTTAAGAAAAGTAATAGACCTAGAAAAGCCCATGCCTGCAGATCGGGTTGTGAAGATAATGCGGCAAGCCTGCGATGCTCTGGATGCTGCACACAACCAGAATATCATCCATCGCGACCTCAAGCCCGACAACATAATAATTACTGGATACAAAGCACCCACAGAGCTTGTAAAAGTTTTGGACTTCTCTATTGCAAAGTTGAGGATGGGTGAAAAAGGTGGCGATCTCACTCAGGCAGGCATGGTAGTTGGAACCCCACAGTATATGTCACCTGAACAAGCAGAAGGCAAAGAACTCGACTCACGCTCGGATCTTTACAGTCTTGGAGTGATGCTTTATGAGATGCTTACAGGCCAGTTGCCTTTCAAAGCAGCCACTCCTGTTGCTCTTGTTCTCAAGCACATACACGCTGCACCAAGACCACCCAGAGAACTTGTTGAGACACTGCCCCAGTCTATTGAATCAGTAGTATTAAAAGCTCTTGCAAAAAAGCGAGAGGAGCGACAACAGTCTGTACTAGACCTAGCAGCAGAGCTTGAACAAGCTTTGACAGTCAAAGATTTACCTGTTACACCCCCAATCTCAGGAGCAACTACTTTAGAGTCTCCTAGACCTCCAGCATCTACACAAACAGAGACAAAGTCAACAGTCAATACAACTCCAACAACTGTGCCAAAGCCTCCTGTAAAAGTAGATGTGCCGATAGTTCAAAATACTGAAAGCGAGAACCAGCCATCAAGCTCTAATCTGATCTATATAGGAGCAGCAGTTGCTTTAGTTGCTTTGTTAGTAGTTGTTTATCTACTGTTTTTTAGATAGCCCGTCTGTTCAAATGTGACTATGAAGAAGAGACCAAAGCTTCGCAGTGTCAATATCTTTCCAGTAGAGGTTTCTGGAAAGCGTTTTTTATACTTTCGCGATCCTCTATCTTATGCAAAAGAGATCGCTGTCCCTATAGAGTTAATAGATATATTAAGACTTTTTGATGGCGACCATACTTTTGAAGATATTCAACTGAAGCTACTTCTAAGCTCTAATGCACGGGTCTCTGTAGACTTTATAGCAGATCTAGCTCTAACGTTTGATGAATGTCTGCTGCTTGAAAGCGAACAGTTC
>JAEUQL010000318.1:4763-5091 GCA_016789295.1 Blastocatellia bacterium
TGACTCACCAATCAGAAGAGCTAAGCACGCAGGAGTAAGTTATCCAGCAGATAGTAAAACTCTTGAGCAGAAGCTTGATTCATTTTTCGTTGAAGGAGCAGGTATACCAAACTTTACAGCTAAAGCCGACAGTCCAAAAGTTAAAGCTATAATCTCACCACACATGGATCTACGTTGCGCAGGCTCTTGCTACAGTTGGGCTTATAAAGAGCTTGCTGAAAAGAGTCCAGAAATAGATACCATAGTCATTCTTGGAACTTCTCATTACGGCTGCACCAACCTATTTTCAGTTACAGACAAGAATTTTGAAACACCTCTTGGAACGGTA
>JAEUQL010000319.1 GCA_016789295.1 Blastocatellia bacterium
TTTCGAGCAGTGATTTTCCAATGCGTGACAATCCAGCAATTAGAGAGGCTATGTGGCGTGGTGAGCCTGTAGGCTTTGATGATCTTCAGAGTGAGGCTGCTTTCAAAAATATAGAAGATTTTGTCAAAAGCCATAGCATCTGCTCTGTTTTGTACAATCTTGTAACACTTCAAAACGATACACAAGTATTTCTTTGTCTAGACCAGTGCGACAAAACAAGGGTTTGGACTCAGGAAGAGAAGGCTCTTCTAGTGACTATCTCGCACGAGCTTTCCATAGCACTGGAGCAGGCCGAACTTGTTGCACAACTTCAGTCACAAGCCGAACGAGAGGCCATATTAAACCGTATCACTACGGCCATCCGTCGTTCGCTAGACTTGCAGCAGATCTTGCAGACCACTGTTGAAGAGCTTGGAAAGATCCTTTCTGTAGACCATTGCTTTATAGGTCTTGTTGGCACTACTTCTACAAAGATAGTTGTAGAGAATGAGTTTTGTACCTCTGGTGTAAAGTCGATGAAACAGAAAGTTATAGATAAAGATATGTTTGAGAAGAACCAGACGCTTCTTGACACAGGCAAGTTTCTTTCCCTTCGCCCGTTAGCTTTTGAAAAAGAGACCACAAATGAACTTGTCTCTACTGCATATGTTCCTGTACGTTCTGACCGTGGTTTGATAGGAGTAATTGGTGTAGGTCAGGCTTCTTTTGAGCGTCATTGGACAAAGCAGGAGATAGGGTTTATTCAAGGAGTAGCAAATCAGGTAGCAGTAGCTGTTAGTCAAGCAGGGCTACTCGAACAGACCAAGATTCAGGCCGAGCGCGAAGCTCTGCTCAATAGAATCTTCAAGATAATGTCAGAATCTTTCGATCAAGAAGAGATTTTGCAGAAGGTAGTAGCAAAAGTTGGAGAAGCTTTTAATGTATCACGTTGCATAGTCTCCCTTTATGACAACCAGCTTGAACGGTGGATGGATGTAGCTGAAGAATACCTGGCTGAAAGTGTCGATTCTATGAAAGGAAAGTGGAATCTGATTGCTACACCAGCTCAGTGGGTCTACAAGAATCAACATATATTTGTAATAAATAATCTCGACGCTTATCCATTGTCAGAAGGTAAAGAGAATCTACGCAGCCTAAAAATAGGCTCAATGGTGATGCTTCCACTCATACACGTTGGTGAAATTTTGGGACTACTTCTACTGCAACAGACAGGAAATGAGCGTGTTTGGAAAGATGCTGAGTTAGAACTGCTTAGATCAATAGCTAGTCAACTTGCTGTGACTATACACAATGCACACCTGTTTTTGAAAGTCAATGCTTCACAAAACCAGTGGCAACACACTTTTGAATCGATGACAGATGGAGTAGCTCTTCTACTTGCTCCAGACAAAATAGTTAAAGCCAACCATTCTTTGCTGCGCATCTGTAACTGCAGTAGTTGGCAAGAGTTTGAAAAGTGTGACTATTTGACTCTTTTGGGTCTGAGGTCTTTTGGTGAAGACTATAACCCTTTTGAAGAAGTTTTTAATGGAGCAATCACTATACAGTTTGAAGTTAAAGCGTTAGAAAACAGAATACTGCGTCACAACATCGACCCTATTATTGATGACCGAAAGGGAGTAAGTGGTGCTGTACTGGTTGTGCGAGATGTAACAAAAGAGCGCATGGCAGAACAAGAAATGGCTCAGAGAAATAGAGAACTCTCTGTACTAAATAGCATATCAGAAGAGATCACTAAATCGTTGGAGATAGACCAGATAATTAGCAGTGCTTTCAACAAGACTGTAGAGGTAATGAGAGCAGATGTAGGTATTGTTATACTTCTTGATGACTTGCAAGAAAACCTTCGCCCTGTAGCATATTATGGAGAGCAAAAAGATAAAATTTTTGAAATCCTCAGCAGAGCGCAATACAGAAAAGGTCTTTTGGGAGGAGTTTCAGAAAAGAAAGAGACCTTTGTAGTTGAAGCTATCTCTGATACCAGCATTGATCCTCTTTTCTTTCAAGTCGCTTCACTCCTTGGTCTGAAATCGGCTCTCTTTACAAATATTCAATCAAAAAATCGTGTTCTTGGTCTAATGATGATAGCTTATAGCAATAGCCATTGCTTCAATGACCAAGAATTGCAGCTTGTCACTGCAATAGGTAGACAGGTAGGAGTTGCTATTGAGAATGCAAGCCTTATATCTAGCTTGCAAACTGCTTTGCAAAAACTACGCGAAGCCAACAGATTGAAAGATGAGTTCCTTGCTACACTTTCACACGAACTTAGAACACCTCTTACCTCAATAACTGGATGGGCTGAGATACTTTCAGACCGAAGTGATAAGGATGAAGAGATAGAATCGGGCTTGAAGGCAATACTGAGCAATTCTGAGACACTGCAACAACTGATAAATGATCTACTAGAACTATCCCGCATAGAGAACCGAGTCTTAAAACTTGAGCTTGAACCCACCAATGTAAACACTATTGTTGATCTGGCTATACAGACTGTAAAACAGATGGCCGACAATCGTGCAATAAAAATCTATAGAGAGTTTGCAGAAGAACTCCCCGATGTTACTGCTGATGGTGGAAGGTTGCAGCAAGTCTTCTGGAATCTGCTTTCAAATTCCATTAAATTCTCTTCCAGAAATAGTTCGGTATACGTAAAAACATCCTTTCTAGACGGTGTAGTAGAAGTTAAAGTTAAAGATAATGGAATTGGAATAGAACCCCACTTTCTGCCGTTTGTTTTTGAAAGGTTTCGTCAAGCTGATAGTTCGTCAACAAGACGTTATGGAGGATTAGGAATAGGATTGTCACTGGTTAAGTCACTGGTAGAAGTTCATGGTGGTGAAGTTTGGGCAGAGAGTGAAGGGAAAGACCAAGGAAGTACTTTCACTGTTCGTCTACCTGTACAAAATCCGTCGCAGTTACCAGCAGATACAGTTGAAGAGCTAAGCTATAAAGAAAAGGTGCTAATAATTGAAGACCTCGAAGACAACCTTCGGCTGCTCAGTTCAATAGTTGAGAAGCAAGGGTATGACGTCCTAACTGCACGCAGTACGGAAGTTGGTCTTAGAATGGCAGAACATACACCTCCAAAAATGATAATTTTTGATGTTAACATGCCAGGACGTAACCCTATTGAAGTTATACAGCAAGTGAAAAAACATACAGAACTTGCAAAAGTCCCTGTTCTTGCAGTTTCGAGCTTTGTTTTAGAAAGTGAAAGACAACAGATTCTAAACGCTGGTTTTGATGGTCTTGTGACAAAACCGTTTAGGCGCAGCGAACTTGTCTCGCTTATGCAAGAGTTGATTTCAGCACAATGAGATAAATTATATGTTAGGAGTACTATAGCCTTATGACTCTTCTTCAGGCTCTGATTCTTGGAATTGTCCAAGGATTAACAGAGTTTCTTCCTATTAGTAGTACTGCACATTTGACCCTTTTTGGTAGGTGGTTGGGGTGCATAGACCCAGAGCATCCAGAACAGTGGACTGCATTCATAGCGGTCATGCAGTTGGGAACTCTTATAGCTGTGCTTATCTATTTTACTAATGACATAGTAAACATAACTCGTGAATTTATACTTGGAAATATCTCTTATATTCAAAAACGGGATCTGGTTCTCAGCCCAACAGCACGGCTTGGATGGTACATAATAGTTGGAAGTCTTCCTATAGGAATAGTTGGTTACTCATTCAAAAAAATTATTGAAGGAACTCTTACAAAAAATCTTTATGTGATATCTGCAAGCTTAATAATACTTGCCATAATACTGTTTTTTGCGGAACATTATGGTAGGAAAGTTAGGAGTGTAGATCAATTAACCATTTTAGATGCAATCTTTGTAGGCTTTGCACAAGTACTTGCTCTCATCCCAGGATCTTCGCGCTCTGGAACAACTATGACTGCAGGACTTTTAATGGGGCTTACAAGAGTTTCTGCAGCTAAATTCTCTTTTTTGCTGGGTATCCCAGCAATAGGTGCGTCTGGAATCTACGAGTTCTACAGTGAATTCTACAAATCTTACAAAGATGGGCTGGTTGCTCCAATCAACACAGCCCTTATAGTCTCCACGATTGCAGCAGCAATTGTTGGCTATCTCTCAATAGCATTTCTAATGCACTACCTACAGACTCGTACAACAAATGTTTTTGTTGTTTACAGAATTGCTCTTGGGGTTCTGATCCTAATTCTTCTTTTGACTGGAAAACTCTCTTCTTGACATCCTCCCCGTTTTGAAAAACGGGGATTCCCTAGATCGACACCGAAATAGCTTTTGTAAAGCCATTTTTTTCAAAAGTTTAGAAGGAGGTCTAGAAAGATAATTGTCTTTAGAATTTGCCTTGTGATAATATCGACACGCTTTCCCAAAAAGCGATCATCAAAACTCAACTCATACTATTTAACTTTGGGAGGGTAGAACTATTTCTCCAAACGGCGAAATCAGAATTTAAGCAGTGCAGGTTGAAAGACTTTTATAGAGAGTCAATCGCCTGCCCAAAGATTTAGGGAGGATTAGCACTATGGCTAAGCGATTGACCGACAGGCAGCGTCTCTCCTTTGTTATAGAAGCTCTAACAGAGAATGAAATCTCTGATGTTTTGGAGTTTATCTCCAAAATAGAATCTAAAAAACTCTTTTCCACAGACCATTCTTCTGACGACCTCATAGACTCACTGGCAGAAGCACCAGAGAACAGACGTGCAAGACAGGTTCTCGAATGGGAAATGGTGCGCAGAAGAGCAGAGTCACAACACATATTCGGAAGCATCTTCTAACACTATTAAACCCTTTCTCGGTTGCTCAGAGCCTACATTTTGTTGAATATGGGAAGTTGGAGAGCTATTATGCCTAGAAAGGGTCTTTTTCTGCTTCAGTTGTACAACTGAAAAAGAGTTTAGAGTTACAAACCAGATGGAGATTTTAAGCGATGAATCAAGACTCGAAAGAGAGAGGTTCTATGCCTGAAAAGGCTCCTAAACCAAACATTTTTCAAAGGCTTTTTATAGAATCTACTTTTATTGCACTACTGGCTCTATCCATAGTTTTGGGCACAGACACAGGGCTACCTATGTCTAACCAGACAGCAA
>JAEUQL010000031.1 GCA_016789295.1 Blastocatellia bacterium
CTTTTCATCTTTTCACCTTTTTATTGACAGCGAGAGAATGGAATATCTTTCAAATTAGAGCATTTTTGATCAGAAAGCTCTCTGTTTACAACACGAAACTAATACCTGTTCACTCTCAAAAAGGCTATTTGAGCAAGATGCTCACCTACGACTTTGAAAGCTGGCCATAAATTCGTTGTTTTCAAAAATCATTGATTACTATCAAAACCTGTTGAGTGTTTTATATTTGATTAAGAAATTTATACAGAGCTAACTTTCAAAGTCGTGTCTAATACAATATTTCTGGCTGCTCGCACATTTAATCAAACCAAACAGGATTTGAAACTACAGAAGTGTAGTAGGTTCTCTATCTGGAGTTGCCTTTAAGGTTAAGGTGGAGGTGGAAAAAGAGGTAATATATCTGGTTTGTAAACTGATAGGTGCCAACAGGTGCATCTGTTATTTTCTTAATGACACCAAGCTTTTCCATCTTTCTCAAGAAGTTGTCGGTTACTTTTTTCTCTTCATTGGTAAGATTTTCGTTCATCTGTTTGCGGAAAAATCTATATTCAAAAGGTTTTTCTGTTAGCATCTTTAAGATCTTTTTGTATTTATCACTTCTTATTTCATCAAGAATGTTTGTCTCAATATACTTTCTACCAATAATTTCAGTAGCATTTATTACCCCTGTCATTGCATCTTTTGCATCTATCTCACTGTTACTATCAGCATTAAAAGTAGCATCACCTATTTCGTGCATAAAAGCAGGATACCCACCAGAATAGTGGCTCAGTATGTGAAAAGCTTCTGGTTTAACCTTTACTTTTACACGGTAAAAAGTTCTAGTGTAAAAATCTTCTACCTCTTTGGGACTAAACTTTTCTATTTTGATTATGTCAAATACTCTATCTAAAGAAGGTTGATTATTGATTAACATTGTTCTTCTTTCAGCTAAGCCAGAAAGTATTAATGTAATAGGTAGTGATTTATTTACTGAAACTTTATCAACAAAGCTTTTAAGCCAATCAGCAAACTTGTCTAACTTTGCCAAACCGTTCAAATCGTCAAGAATTAGCAAAACACCTTTATGTCCAGTTTTTGCTATCAGATCTTTAAGAATGGAGTCTACATCATTAACTATTGCACTTAGGTCTTGAGCAGTTAAATTTAGCTCAACTCTAAATCCGAATAGGCCAAGCTGTTTTACTCTGTTTCCAAAAAACTCTTTTGCTTTTTCATACCAAGGTTTACTGTCACTAGCATTTACTATTGCTTCCATTATTCTTTTGGCCAGTTCTTCAAGGCTATCTGCTCCACCAAGAAGAATGTGCAGTCCTAAAATCTCCTCTCTTTCACAAACTCTTAGTGCATAGTTACATATAGAACTTTTTCCAATGCCGCGTTCACCTACAACAAAGATACGTTCTATAGTCTTCATTGCTACACAACGCCTTACACTAGAAACTATCTTACCTATCTCTTGTTCTCTTCCTATAAAAAATTCTACCGGAACAGGTATCCCTGGAGTAAAAGGGGAGTATTCTTTGGTCATAATATTAGTTCCAAAAGGTTTTACAAGTCTTGCGCGAGAAAGCCCACATTTTTAGGCGTGGGATGAATCGCAGCAGTATTTAGCCATAAAGTAGTAGAGTAAAAAGCTAACAAGGTAATTGACAAAAGCAAAAAAGTAAACAGTAAGACTTATACTTAAAATAAGTACAAAACAATTATCTACAAAGTGTTAGCTTTATTGCCTGTAGCAGTCCCACTAGGCAACTATCCATCCATAGGGATAATTGATCTGTGGCTAGCAGTTAAGGAAAGCCTACTTGACTACTCTCGTAGCGTCCAGAACAGTCTCACTGCTTTAGCTGTGGCAGTTTCAAAAGCACATTATAGTAGCTACTTACCGAAATTAGAATGGTGCATTGCTGCACCATCCTCTTAGTGCTCTACTTGTCTTCGATCTTCATCTTTATTTCGTCACCGTTGCAACGTATCTCTGGGACATACATTGCATGTCCAAGTACAGGAAGGGCACTGAACTTGCCAGGAGCTTCTGCACGCATTGTGTAGCGAACTTCCCAAACACCTTGCGAAAGCTTAGTAATAAAGAGTGCTACCTTACGGTCACGCAGTTCTTGATAGATATAACTTGAGCGTCCTGTGTAGTTAGGGTTAGAAGGTGGTGTAGGAGCAATACGCTGCTTGGAAACACGCCCTTGTGCCTTACTAGCTGCTTGTTTTGCAGCATTTTCATCGGCAAACTTTCTATCAACGGCACTAGATTTTAGCTCCATTGCATAGAGTGGCTCACCACTTCTTATCTGCACAACTTCTAGACCTGCAGGCTTCAAGTCTTCAAAGAGTAGATACTCATAATTGTTCTTTGTTTCAATGGTGATGACGGTCTCTATACGATCACCACTATTGATAAGATCGCCATCACTTAAAAGCTCTTTATCATAAGTGTAGCCTTTAAGTAGTGTTGGGCGACCAATGTATCGATAGTATTGACGGCGGACAAAGATCTCATTACCTGCTGACTTGATGTTATCTTCAAGAGTAAAGAATTTGGCTTGTGTAGCAAAGTAGACAGGGCTGTTGCCATTTCTACGTTTGATGCGTATCTGATTTGCTCCATCTTTAATAAACTTATTGTCTATCTTAAACAAGCTTGGAGCAGAAAGCGCGTCTGCTGCAGTTAAGCGTTTGCTTACAATAGAGTTGTTATTGACTAAAAGCTCATATTCAACCTCTGGAGCAAGCTCTTTACTAACCTTCAGATAGTCATTGAGAGAAAGTACTGCTATGGCTGTATCTCGTGTGTTGCTCCACTGGGCACCTCGACGGTTCTTTACCAGCCAGTTCATTGAAGGTTCAATCAGTCTATGGTTTGGATCGATAGCCAAAAGTGCTCTAAGAACAAAAGATGTTGACTCAATAGGTCCATCAGACCATCGCCAGTAGAAGCTATCTTCACCCCAGTGTGCTGTTGCAATTATAGAATCAAGAGATGGTTGCTGTGTCTGTTGAATGATAGAAGTATCAGGAGATTTGTCAAATTTGACACCGTCTTCAAGATTACGTACAAGCACAAGAGCTTCGTCTTTAAGCTGCAAGTAATGGCTGCTCAGTGCCAGCAAAGCGCGTGTGTAAGCATTGATTCGGTCACGCTGAGTATAGATATTCTGAAAAGCTTTCTTCTGGCTTTGACTAGATTTTTGTCCTTCAACATTATTGTAGAAAGCTAGCGCGTGGAGCATCCAAGCCTGTTGATCTAAGTTTAACTCTTCTTCAACAAGTTCTCTGTCAAGGTAGTTGTAAGCATTCTGCATTGCTTGTGGCTTGATCGTTACCCCACCCTGTTTTGCCAGAGCAAGACCCCAAAGTACATACGCAGTCATGTAGTGGTCGCTATCACCTTCTTTCCACCATCCCCAACCACCATCACTGTGTTGGAAGTCATAGAGTCGGGCAAGCCCTTTTTCGATCATATCGTCAAGCTTTTTCAAGTCTTTCTTGCCTGTAGGGTTGGTTTTAGACGCATTTTCTTGAACTATGCCGCCAAACACTCTACCCATAACCTCTTCTGGTTGAACCCCAAGTGTTTTAAGCGTTCTTGCAGTAATTGCAGCAGGGAGAAAGCGGCTCATTGTCTGTTCAGTACAACCATAAGGGTAGTCTATGAGGTATGGTAATGAATCAAGCATGGTTGCAGCAATACTGGGCGCGACCTGTACAACTAGTTCTGTAGTCTCTGGCTTGCGGTCTTTTGGAATATCTATAGAGAAGCTAACATCTTCACCACGTACTTTTCCTGCTCTACCAATGAACTTCTCTATTCCATGTTCGTGGATGACAAACTCTTTCTCCATTGCATCGGAGTACTCTTTTGACTGTGCAACTACTTTA
Source organism: Blastocatellia bacterium (assembly GCA_016789295.1). Lineage (GTDB taxonomy): Bacteria > Acidobacteriota > Blastocatellia > Chloracidobacteriales > JADJPF01 > JAEUQL01. The sequence goes on from JAEUQL010000031.1 coordinate 3,895, forward strand.
AGTTTGGCTGCTCCCGCTTTTGGTACAGAGACTTGCCAATCGACGCGAGTTTCACCGTTGGATTCAACAGTGATAAGGTTCTTCTTGCCTGTAGTCTGACTACTCAGTGTCAAGCCGTCTGCAACAAGTGAAGGTGTGACAGCAATAGGTTTGTCTGTGTTGTTATTGATAACACCTGAAATAGTAACTAAATCACCAACTACAAAGAAGCGTGGAGCTTGTAGCCTAACTATCAATGGCTGTTTTGTGCGAGTAGTGGCTGAAGAAATACCAAATTGATTGCCAGTTGAGACAGCACGGGCAGTAGCTTTCCAACCAGTTAGTGAATCAGGGTATTTTACTTTGACTATAGCACTACCATCAGTACCCGTTACTACGTTAGGCTGCCAAATGATGGTTGAGCGGAAGTCACTACGAACTTGGACGGCAGCTTCTTGTTGTTTATCACCATCTTTTAACTCATTGCCTGAAGCAGAAAGTTCAGACTCTTTTGAAACAGCTTTCTTAGCTGGTTGAGACGCTGGAGGCGAAGGAGGAGGTGGTGGTGGAACTACACTATCAGCTACTGCACCAGCAGCTTTACCTCCAACTACACCTCCAATCACTCGTCCAACAACACCATCCCCTTCAACTCCTCCTTCAATGCCAACCTCTTCAGACATAGTCATTTCATCACGAGGTAGAGATCTATCATCACTTATTACAGTTTCGGATTTGGCTAACTCTGGAAGAAGTTTGACATAGGGTTTCTGTTGAAAAGTGCTCTGAACAGTAACATAGTTGTAACGCTTCTTTCCAAAGTAGAACTGTCTTGGATCGCCAGCATAATCTTGTTGTATGTAGTAGACAGCTTCATCTACTAGACCAAGTGCAACTTCTGCTGAAGTAGGTCTACCATCTTGATCAAAAGTCTTTACCAGAAGAGAGCCTTCTTCTTGTGGCTTGTACTGTGTTCTGTCAGGTTTTATCTCAACAGTTAAGAAGTTTTTGACGGGTGGTATAACAATCTCTTTTGTATCAACAAAGATCTGTTGATCTGTCACCATAGCAGCACTCAAGAAAGAGTTTGGTACGTGTCTCTCTTCAACATCTATCTCAATCAACTTTACATTCCCTGTCATACGCACCAGTTGATAGCTATATATACCATCGGCTTCAATACTAAATAGCACATAACGATTATTTGCTGCAGTAGCTATCATCACTGCTGCCTTCTGACCAGCACGAAAAGTGTCTTTATCAACAATAATCTCCAGACCTCCTTTTCTGTAACCAAGATCAGTAGATCGGTTTGTTAGCACCCATACAGTAGTATTTGCTTTTACAGGAGGTGCATTCTTGTCTGGACTTACCCAGGCTACGTTATAGTAGCCTTCGCGTTCTGGAATGAAACTAATCTCTGCTTTGCCTTCTTTGTCGGTTTTAACAGTAGTAGTCAATATCTCATCGTGCTGATAGCCTCTAAATTTAAGCCTCCATCCAGGGCTATTTGGTGGGGACGGAGGAGGGAATATAGAGCTTTCTTGCAGTTTTTTCAGTTCTTCGCCTTTGACTTCACGGCCAGTTGGGTCGAGCCATATTTCAAACCAGTAGTCACGGGTTACTTTGACTTTGCCTTCGACTTCAACAGGTTGATCATTTGCATCTTGTGCTTTGACATCTATCTTGACTTTGTCTTGTGGCTTATAGAGATAGTTTTGAGGGCGTTCATAAACGTAGTAACGCTGTTTTGTTACTCTAACATTTCCTTTGCCAATAATTTCACGTCTTGATGAGTCTATAACACGAGCTTCAATACGGTACTCGAAGTCTTGTCCACCACGCGGAGTTTCTATAAATAAAGAAGCTTTTCCTACAGCATCGGTTTTAAGTTTTTCTCGTTTGATGACACTTCCTTGGTTATAGTAGTTGCGGTACGGGTTGAAATCTTCATAGAACCATGAATAGTCACGAACCGGCTGCCAGAAAGGGTAGAAGTAGTTTTGATAAACTACTACCTCTACATCTGCATTTGCTACTGCACCCCCAAAGTAGTAGTCAGCTTGAATATTGACTTCAACCTTTTCGCCTAGCCGGAAAGCCTTCGTTTTACCATCTTCTTGGGGAGTTTCTACAGAAACCTTAAATTCAGGAAGTTTGTACTCTTCCATCCTAAAAAGTGTTGCATAACCTATTTGTCGGCTGCGTTTCTCTGTCCAGAAAGTTACTCGGTATTCACCCAAAGGCATTGAATCTTTCAGTTCTACCGATCCCCAACCGCTACCAAAAGCGTTTAAGTTAACCTTCTCTTCTTTGATCTTTGAGCCTTTTGGATCGGTTATTTCCAGTTCAACTACTTGATTTGCAGGTGTTGAATAAGTCTGACCATTATAACGTCTTGCAACAAACTTCCACTGAACTATTTCATTTGGTCTGTATGCAGGTCTGTCGGTATGTGCATAGATACGCCACTCGTCTAGATTTTCCGAGTCATAATAACGATTGTAGCCACCAACTACAAATGCTTGTCTATCACCCAGTGATGCAAAAGCTATTAACTGATAGACATTCTTTTCATTTATTGGAATTTCAGCTATTCCATCTTGGTTGGTGATACTAGTGCGCTCTTCCCAGTAGTAGCCGCGTTTGTCTGCATATGCTTGTTGCAGAAACTTTATATTTGCACCCGCAATCGGTTCACCAGTTGAAGCGTTACAATAGAAAAAGACAGCTTGACGGCTACTAGATTTCATAACCAGAGAAGCATCTGTAATAAGTACAAGATCTCGTACTATTGTTGGAATATCTTTGTCTATAACGGCATCTGCTGACTTTTCTGCTTTAGCTTGAAGAATGTAGGCTCCAACAGGAAGTTTTTCGCTAATACGCACATTCTCTGAACTTGGGCGAAACTCTTCTTTGTCGAGTCTCTCTTTGATTATAGTCTTGACTATGTTTTTCTCTTCTAATTGTATAGCCTCTAACCAACTTTTTTCCAAGTTCTTAGACTTTGTAATAGATGTGCTATTTATTAGATCTACTTTGTAGAGCGATAGCTCTATCTTGCTCAGGTTTCGCCAGGACAGGTGAAAATCTATTTCAGAGTCTGGAAGAAAAATGTTAGAAACGCCTAAGTTGATATATGCTCTAGTGATCTCTTTGACTCTGTATTCTGCTTGATCGTGATAGCGTGTTTCACCTTTCTTAAACTCGGCCAAAAGCTTTCTGTAAACAGCAAGCGCACCTGCATAGTCTGGTTCTGTACGGTAGTTTCCATCTTCCAGAGAGATGAACTTGCCATTGGTTTCTAGCCAATAAGCATACTTGTAGAGTGCATCGTCATACCATTCTGTAGCTTTGCCAAACTTGATCGCAGACTGGAACTCTTCGCCTATACGCTGGCGTGATTCCCAATCCCCACCTTGCGACATCAGCGACATAGCAAGAAGGTAATGGGCATAGGCTTTATCGTTCTCTGTTTGTGCTATTTTTAAGAAATCCTCAGCTATTTGCAGTGGTAGATAATTTCCATAGTAGCCATAGTAGTAGTAAGGTTCTCTTGAAGGTGGGAAGGCTATCTTTTTGATTATTTTAATATAGCGGCTTCGTGCTAGGTCTATATCTTTTGCACCTGCCCACCAGTCAAGAGCTGCTAGGTAGTAAGGCTGAGCCGATCCCCAGTTGCGATAGTTCTGTCGTATCCACCAGTAATCACCCAAAGACTCTTCTACTTCAGCCCAAACAAGGTCACGGTCTTCTACAAGCAATATGTCACGTACTAGTGCTTCTAATTGTCGGCGTGCTTGTTCAAGTTTAGAGTTATCGGCCAGCTCGTCTTTGGCTAGATTCCTCCAAAGTGTGTCAGCCAGGCGAAACTCTACCCAGCGACTCTCTTCTGGAAGTAGGCTTTTCTTGTCAACTTTTTCATAAATTTCATAAGCACGAGCATAAGAGCCTTCTTTATAGAACCTCTCGGCTTCTGTCTTCATTTTTAGATACTCCGACTGTTGAGCTTGGGATTTCCATATGTATGGAATGGCTAAACAGAGACCTATTAGCATTAGAATGGTTATAAGTATTTTCATATCTCAAATCTCGAAAAGTTTGTCGCTCAGTACTGGTTGGAGACATTCAGGATCATCCACAGACGGCGAGTTTACACGTGTTGATACTGGATAAGCTTCCAATAGATCGTCAGGGTAAGGTTTGAGTAGTTTCATCAGCTCATCTGTCTTATTCAAATCAGGGTTGAGCCATGCAGCTTCGTCTTCTGGCATAAGTATTACTGCCATTCGGTGGTGTATCGCAGAGATAAATCTATTTGGTTCTACTGTAATTATTGTGCAGCTTCTCAGTGTCGAGCTATCTGGTGCACGCCACTCTTCCCAAAGACCTGCAAGTCCAAACAACTTTCTGTCTATACGTTGAATATAAAGGGGTTTACGGCTTCTACCTTCGCCTGTCCATTCATAGAATCCATCGGCTGGAATAATGCAACGTCTTTGAATGAAAGCTTTTTTGAAGGATGCTTTCTCTGTCAGAGTCTCAGCTCTTGCATTTATCATTCTATTTCCGATGGTTGGCTCCTTTGCCCATGAAGGAACTAGCCCCCACTTAAACTGTTCAAGCTTTCTTGTAGTGGGAGTTTGTGCAACTATTGCTGCTATTTGTTGTGAAGGAGCTATGTTGTAGCGAGGAGTCAGTTGGAAAGCTATTTCTTGAACTTCGAACCTCTCGGCTACCTCTGCTGTTGAATGCTGTAGAGTAAAACGGCCACACATGATCTCACCTCACTAAAATTATAGACACCTAAACTGCAGATTGGTTCACAGGTTTTTCCAAAGCAGATAGATGTTTTTTGTAGCTAGACTTGGAATGAGAGAGTATAATTCAAAAAATCGAAAGTCTGGCTTAACAAAACCATTTCTGCTAGACGTAACACTTCTGCTCTAGAACCTCAAAAGAGACGGCTTTTGGTGAGTAGATCGCGAAAAGTCACAGAGCTTGCAGGAATTTTTATAGAAAGGTAGGTTGTTAGTATGGCTGCGTGTCCCAATTGCAAATCCCAAGTCTTAGATCAACAGCTTTTTTGTCGCACTTGCGGCTTTCGCTTTGAGGAGAATTTTCAAGTCTCTACGAGATCGTTAGGTTTACCGTCCGAGCGCGCAACCATACCTGGCGGTCGTAGGCCAAGATTCAGTAGCTCGGCTACAAAACAGAACCGCTTTGCAATCCCATTTGTTGGTGTGATGCTGGCAATGTTGATAGGCGGTTTTTCTATAGCTTCCATAGGCTTTGATAGACAGATTTTTTACAGTTTCCCTTCTGGTTCGTGCATGAAGGCCGAGCGTTCTTATATAGGGGTCTACCTCACTCCAGAAAATCAGTTTACAACAGCATCAAACGGGGCACTGATAGACGAGATTGCAGAAGGTGGCCCTGCAGAACAGGCTGGTTTGATGAGTGGTGACAAGATCTGCGAAATAGACTCGCAGCAGGTCTATTCTATGGATAGCTTAATTGGTTATTTGAGAAGGACTACACCAGGTAGCAACATAACGCTCAAGGTGATGCGTGATGGAGAGACTTTCTATACAACTCTCCAAACAGTACGCAGAAGTGAACTCAGTTTTAGGCCAAGCAGTTCACAGGGTTACCTTGGTATAGCAAATCTACAGACAGTACAAATGGATGCCACTGTGCACGTCTGCATTGGCATCGACCACAACCACGATGTTGACTCTGCTTTTGAGAATGGGTCGGAGCTGCCAAACATAATGGAGTTGAGCAGTGGCGTGATGATAGGCGACGTTGTCAGTGATAGCCCAGCCGAGAGAGCAGGTATTGAGTCAGGAGACATAATCATGGCTATAGATGGTATTCCAGTGGAAGATGCCAGAGATTTGGCCAGACTGATACGCTCAAAAGCTAACAAAAGTGTAGAACTTGCTGTCAAAAGAGACAGTCAGACGATAAATGTTTTTGCCACAATAGGCACGCGCAGATAAGCAGATAAAAGGCTTAGGGATGTAAATTTGGTGATGTTGGCCACTAAACTACAATAGTTTAGTGGCTAAACTATTGTAAGGCTCCTTTTTCTGCTCTAGTCTTTTTGTATAGCAAGACAAAGTAGTTTTCTTTCATGCTTTTTGTTTTCTGATGTTCTGCTCCCAAAGTCTTTTCAAATGCTTCTAAAGCTCTTTTAGTCAAGTGTTCTGCTTGAGTATAATCGCCAAGTGTTTCATAAAGCCAAGCCAAGTTATAGAGACTTTTAGCTGTAGATGGGTGATCTTTTCCTAACACCTTCTCCCTTATTGCTAAAGCTCTCATTAGTAAAGGTTCTGCTTTTGAATACTCTTTCTGCTTGAAGTAGAGTTCGGCAAGGTTGTTAAGAGTAGTTGCAGTGGAAGGATATTCTTTGCCAAGTACTTTCTCCCTGATCTCTAACGCTCTTTTGTAAAAACTTTCTGCTGCAGAAAAGTTGTCTTGATCAGTGTAAAGTCCAGCGAGATTGTTGAGAGTAGTTGCAGTAGAAGGATGCTCTTTGCCAAGTATCTTCTCTCTGATCTCTAGTGCTTTGATCAGCAGTGACTCTGCTTGGCTATACTGAGCCTGTTTGCTGTAGAGTAAGGCCAAGTTACTGAGGCTTGTTGCAGTAGAAGGATGTTCTTCTCCTAACACTTTTTCACAGATGTCTAAAGCTCTCAGATAAAGTGGTTCGGCTTTATCATACTTGCCAACTACTTTGTAGAGTTCAGCAAGGTTGTTGAGACTTGCAGCCGTCGAAGAATGCTCCATCCCTAACGCTTTCTCAAAAATGGTTAATGATTTGAGAAAAAGCGGTTCTGCTTCAGAGTACCTTGCTCTCTGATAACAGTAGTAACCGGCTATGTTAAAGAGCATTCCTGATTGTCTGTTGAATAGCTCTTCGTTTTCACTACTATCGGCCATCTTGCTTATATGCGTGATCAGACGATTGCAGAGCGGTGAATCCAATGGGTCGAGTTTTGGAAATAAGTCAAGTAGTAGTTTAGTTAGGTTGGTAAGGATCTCTTCTTTCTGCTCTTTTAAGAGTTTCTCTCTAAGTCTCTGGTGCAGCAGTTTATCAACAGTAAAACTCTTTTCTGAAATATCTATATTGATCAGAGCAAAATAAGAGATACTATAAAGAAGGTCTTTTAGCTGACCTGGTTTTTTTTCTACACCTTCAAGGGCTTTGGCTATTGTTGGAAAAAGCTGGACAGCAGTAGTGTTGATAAGCTCAAAAGGAATCTTTTCTGAATCTAGAAAACAGGTGAAGTAGAGTAGGTCTCTGGCTGCTATGTTCTTACTTATCTCTTGAAAATTTATCTCTACTACAACTGAAGCTATCTGATCTTGAGTAAGCTCTGAAGCGTTACCAAAAATGGCAGTTCTGGTTTTTAGAAATATGTCTAGGTACTGCTGGAAAGTTATATTTTTCTCTGCAATGTAAGAAGCTGCTTGGCTCATGGGCAGAACTAGATAGTGAAGCTGTGCAGATAAACTTTCCAAGCTTTTTTCTTCATCTGCAAGCGGCTTTCCTATTCTTTTGATAAACAGACCTCGCGCCTCTTCTGCTGTCATTAGAGAAAGCTTTATCTCTTCAACCCGTGTCTGCTCAAGAGAGTTTGTTTTAGAAACAAGTAGTATGTGACTTTTAAGTTTTTGGGACAGGAGGCTCTGTAAAGATGTTGTCTGCTCTAAATCTACTTCATCAAATATCAGAAGTAGTCCTTCACTAGCCTTTATCCACTGTTTAACCGAAGAGAGCAGGTTTTTCTCATCTTCGCGTTTCAATTCAAGTTTTGATGCTATTTCAATAAATCCTCTGGTTAAGTCTAGCTCTGTCGAGGCTTTTATCAGAAAGCCATGCTTATACCTCTTCCTAAAGGTATTTGCATACTTGAGGGCTGTTTCTGTTTTTCCTACTGCTCCAAAACTTGGTTCATCAGCTACTAAAGCAATAGCATTAGCCTGTTTGAAACTCTCGCCTATCTGTTCAATGAGCTGCTCTCTACCTGTAAAAAATATGGTCTCTTTGGGAATCTTCCATATCCCTTTTTCATTAGTATCAAACTTTGCAAGTGCATAGCGTGCAAAGTGGAGCATGTACTGGGCTGCAACTGTAACAGATTTGTAATAGCTGTTTGGATTATCTGCAACTGCTTTGACAATAAACCCTGCTATCCAACTGTCTTTGAGGTCGCAAAGACTGAAAAACTTGGCTGCTTCCATGTCCAAAGCAATCAGATCTTTCTCCTTTTCAGCTAACTGGTCAAACACCTTAGTGTATCCAAGAGGTCTGTCCAGAGAGATGACCATTCCAAAGTGAGACTTAGGCTTTTCTGTTTCTGATGCTGTATCTGCCCAGTTTCTGTTTTCTTGATCAAAACAACAGAGCCATTCTTGAATATGTGGATGTGTCTGGTAGTCTTGCATCTGGTAGTGAAACAGTCCTTGGCTTAACTGGTTGCTGCTGTACAGTAGAGCGTTGCTTGCTGAAATGATATCTCCAATTGCTATTGAATCCCTTTTCCACTCAGTCGAAAGCCCCAATCTACAAACCATCTTGGGCTTAGTCATATAGAGTAAGTGTGAAAGGTAGTTGTGATCTATTGCTGGAAGTAAGACTGCTGCAATGGTGAATCTATTTGACCTATCAAGAGGTAGCTCTGTAGTGTAGTATGGACTATTGCTACTGGTTACATCTTCTATCCAAGCGTTCTTTCCACCTTCTTTTAAGTTGAGTACTGCAAGCAGCTCTTCGGCTAAAACTGTGACAACAAGCAAGTCAACTCTATTCATATTGATTAAGCCTCAAGGGATTCGCTAGCTATTTACTACAAGATGACAGTTTTTATCTTAAAAGGTAAAGGGATATAATGATTTAGGCTATATTAACCTTTCCTACCTACCAATAAAAGATTTTTTCCAACAAAAGGTGTAAGCACCTTCTCTACATGTTGCATTACAGGAACTACCAGTTTGTCATATAAAAGGACGTTACCACTACTCATTGATCTTTTTAATAAAACAAAGGCTATGTACCAGGGTATTATTCCGACAAGATCGAAGTACTTTGCTTTTACAACTCTAAATCCAACACTTTCTACTAGATCTATTAACTGTTTTTTGTGATAACGGCGATAGTGTCCCAACTGCTTATCAAACTCACTGTACAAATAGCGTAGTGCAGGCACAAATATCAGTACATAGCCTCCCGTCTTTAGTGAGTTGTAGGCATGAAACATCTCTTTTGCATCATTTTCTATATGTTCTAACACATTAATGTATAAGATTGAGTCAAACTGTTCCTGTTCTTTACTCTCTTTTGCGCCAAAAAAGCCATTTACAGTCTTAACTTGCTTAGTTGCTGACAACCTTTCTTCAAGTAATGGATACATATTTGCTGATGGCTCAAAAGCAACCAAGGATCTTATATTGTGGTTTGCTGCAATGAGAAGTTGAGTGAAGTTTCCTGTTCCTGCTCCAACTTCGGCGATAGTTTCTCCAAAATACTGTTTGAATTCGCTGATGATCCAGTTGTGGTAGTTTATGGCAAACGACATAGCTTCTAGATCGCGACCAAAATAGTTCGATTTTTCATCAGATCCCATATGTTGCCTTTTCTATCTGTTTTGACAAACTCAGTAAAATAGAGCTAGACCGTTTTCTCAAAGAAGAAGATCATTACAAATACCTAATCTTGAAAAGCTAAAATGGGCAATTCAAAAAAAGAGTCTATAATGTAGCAAATCTCAGCTCAAGATAGTAGGTTTTTAAGAGAAGTTCTTGAAGAAGAAGTGACAGGAAAACAAACAAGCGTTAACAAAAAAAGGAACAATTAAGAAACTTTTTCCATGTTTCAAATCTGTTTCAGGATAAGCTTAACCATTAAGAGCAACGAGGTTTTTGATGTATGAAATTTAAAAAACAGCTTATTACACTCTATCTTTTCTTCTTAATTCTACTAATTTTGCCAATTAAATTTGGCGTTATTAAAGCGCAGCAAGTTAAAAAAGAGGATGATTCTCTCATTAGCAGCCGAACAGAGCTTGTTACCATGACGGTTTCTGTTACTGACTCAGAAGGTCGCTTTGTTGCCGGGCTAGATAAGCAGCACTTTAAGGTATATGAAAATAACATCTTGCAGAAAATAGAGTTTTTTAGCAGTGAAGAGATACCAATATCTGTTGGGATTATCTTTGATATTTCTGGCAGTATGCGTTCTCTGCTTGATGATTCGCGTAGCATCCTTGCACACTTCATCAAAACTTGTCGTTCTGATGATGAGTTCTTTCTAGTCAGTTTTAATAACAAAGTTGAACTGCTTTGTGATTTTACTTCTGACGCTGACAAGCTTGCTTATGCTACAGCACCAATTCAGGGTAAAGGATCAACTGCACTTTATGATGCTGTACATTTTGGATTGCAGAAAATTCGTAAAAGCCGCCATGAAAGAAGAGCGTTGATTGTTATTAGTGATAACATCGAGAACAGTAGTCGTTATTCTTTGAAGGATTTAAAGCGGCTTGTGCAAGAAATTGATGTCAAGGTTTATGGTATGCATACACTATCTGATCTTACGGGAGGATTCTATCCGTTAAAGGGTATAAATCTTGAAGCTGCTCTAATGAAAATAGCTATAGACCTTCGTCGTCAATACAGTATTGCTTATATTCCAGATGAGGGTTCACTAAAAAACTCTTGGAACAAGTTAAAGGTGAAAGTAGAGCCTCCAAAAGGGCTTCCCAAGCTGAGTGTCCGAACAAAAAAAGGCTATTCACCTAGAACTCTTGCAGAAAAAGAGATCAAAGACAGTTCTTCTGTAAAATGAACCCTCTTAGTAAAGTTCTGGTAGAATGAATAGGTTTTTACTAAAGTTTTGGTGGTTAGTAATGAAAACTTTCTTTAATGGCTCATTTACTGATAAATATTTCCACCTTGGCTCACTTAATGTTTCATCCAAAAAAGTAGATCTGATAAAGATTGCTGGTATCCCTATCAGATTAGACTACAGTTGGTTTTTAATTTTTTTAATTTATATTTTTAACTTTATTTTTATTAACACTTTGTGACTGTTTTATTTGCTTTTAATCTTTACTTTTGTTTGCCTTTTCCTTTTCGCCCCATTTCCAATTTTTATTTTTGTATTACTTATCTTTTGCAT
>JAEUQL010000320.1 GCA_016789295.1 Blastocatellia bacterium
TTTTTCATAACTTTTCATCTTAGCCCTCTGTCTAGTTTTTGACACTCCCAGAGTTAAAACAGAAGGATTGTTCTAGAAACTATGAAAGTAGTTAGAAACCATCAAAGATGGTCTAACCGCTTTCAAGCCGCAAAAGCATCAACTATCCCATGGCCTGCCGTTCTGTCTATATCTACCATTCATCAAAAGAAAAGACTTGTTCATTAAAATCTGGTAGTCACTCAAAGAGATAATAAATATATTCGACTGCAATCTAAGTCAGTTTTGACTTGGTTGCTGAATTCACTTTTTGGCAGGTAGTCTATTCTACCTGCCTTTTTTCTCTACACAAACCGTCTCAGTCATCATCTCTGCTAATCCAATTAGCGGCAGGTTTTGTCAAAACTACTGTAAATGGCTTAGCAAACTCAACGCGAAAGACAGTTCCTGGTTCTAGTCTTATCTCTTTCCCTTTTGTTAGCAGTACGCCTGCGGCTGCACCTGAACCCAAGACAACACTGCTAACTACAATAGCACTTCCAAGACTTCTTGAAGAAGCAAGTATTACAGGAGAAGCACCAATACCAGTAATGCTTAGTCCTGTTATTACATTGTTGAGTGTATCTCTGCCAGAGCGGCCACCTTCTACTTCTCCTTCCGAGCTTGCTTTCAGCTTCTCTTCTTTCGCATAGTCATCTATAGAACGCAGTCTCAGTTCTACTTCGTCTCCTTCCCTTTCTATACCTCTAGCAACTATTATTTTCTCAAAAACTATAGCCATTTTTGACTGTTTCTGTAGCTTTCCGGCTGGCTCTACCTCAGTAATACGCCCTTGAAATTCTGTCCCTTTCTTAAGAGCAATCCTACCGTCAACGATTATAGGCTTTTCTAGTACGGCAAAAACTTCATCTCCAACTTCGTTCAACTTTGAGCTAAGAGGCTCTTTTAAAGAGAGCCTTGCTGGAGTATTTTCTGGGATTGTGAGAGTTTGCAAGTAAGTTTTTGGCTCTGATCTATCCAAATTCTCTTCTTGAGAAACACTTTGCTGAGCTGCTGCGGTAGAGGCAAGAAAAAATGCTGCAAGTACTGCACTCAACACTTTTATCATAAAACCGTATCCTTTCTTTAAGGCAAGCTTTTCTTATTATATCAAGGCGACTTTAAGTCTGTATGCAAGAAGGTAAATACTAATAACCAAATGTAACACTTACCTACATACAGGTTGAAGAATTGGCGCTTGCGAGATGCAACAACTTTAGCTTGAGTTGCTTACTAAAAAGAATTTTTTTCTTAATTCTGGAAGGCTTTTTTAAAATCTACGCTAGAAAGTTTGACCTGAAGGTGTCTCTGAGAATAAGCTAGGGCTACTCTGAAAGATTTTAAGGAGGAGATTTTAGTGACAGAGAGAATTTTCAATTTCAGTGCAGGGCCAGCCGTTCTTCCGATGTCAGTACTCGAAGAAGCACAAAGAGACCTGATCTCACTACCAGGTGTTGGTATGTCGGTACTTGAGATCAGCCATCGCTCGAAGACTTTTGAGGATATTATTGAAGCGGCTGAAGCCGATATCCGCAAACTTTACAACATTTCTGATAACTACCATCTACTTTTCTTGCAAGGTGGTGCAAGCCTTCAATTTTCTATGGTGCCACTGAACTTGTTGGAAAAAGGCGGACAGGCCGACTACATCATCACTGGAGCCTGGTCTAAAGCAGCTTTGAAGGAAGCTAAAAAGGTTGGGCAGACAAATGTAGTCGCTACAACAGAGGCTGAAAACTTCCGTCGTATTCCAAAGCAGAGTGAATTCAACCTCAACAGTGAAGCCTGTTATGTACACTACACTTCAAACAACACGATCTTTGGCACACAGTGGCAGAGTGAACCAGAAGTAGGAAGTGTGCCTCTTATCTGTGATGCCTCTTCAGATGTCTTGAGTAGACCTCTTGATATAGATAAGTATGGACTGATCTATGCTGGTGCACAGAAGAACATGGGGCCAGCCGGTGTTACTATGGTTATTATCAGAAAAGATCTGGTTAAAGAACCTTCTCCAGAACTAGCAACCATGCTTGCTTACAAGACACACACAGAGACAAAATCGCTCTACAATACCCCACCCGTCTTTTCCATATACATAGTAAGACTTGTAGCCAAGTGGTTGCTTGGTCTTGGTGGATTAGAGGTTATGGAGAAGATGAATCAAGAAAAAGGCCATCTTCTCTATGATGCTATCGACTCAACAGAATTCTACAAAGGGCATGCAGAGAAGGATAGTCGTTCACTGATGAATGTCACATTCCGGCTACCAAATGAAGATCTAGAGAAGAAGTTTGTTAAAGAAGCAACAGCATCAGGTCTTGATGGTCTGAAAGGCCACCGTTCTGTAGGTGGACTGCGTGCATCGATCTACAATGCCTTCCCCAAAGAAGGTGTAGAAGCTCTCGTCTCTTTTATGAAAGAGTTTGAGCGCAAAAACGGCTAATAACTTACCGTTAGACAGAGAGAGGATAGAGCAGACTATCCTCCCCTTTTAGTCTACATTTTGCTCGATTCTGAAATTAAAAACTTCTTGCCTATGCCTATTTTGAAAGCAACACCTTGGTACAAAGAGATCTCTTCTGAGCAGTGGAAAACACTTTTCGCTGCACAGCTTGGCTGGATGCTCGATGCAATGGATGTGATGCTCTATGCCTTTGCTCTCACAACTCTACAAAAGGTTTTTCAGATGGGTTCAGACAAAGCTGGTCTAGTAGCTTCACTAACACTTCTAGCATCTGCTTTTGGTGGTATAGGATTTGGAGTTGTGGCTGACAAGATAGGTCGCAAACGTGCACTTATCATTACTATATTGATCTATTCTCTCTGCTCTGCAGCAACAGCTACTTCAGGCACTTTTCTAGAACTGATGTTATGGAGAATGCTACTTGGTATAGGTCTTGGTGGAGAATGGTCGTCAGGCGCAGTACTTGTCTCAGAGACCTGGCCTGCAGAACACAGAGGAAAAGCTATAGGAATAATGCAGTCTGGATGGGCACTTGGCTATATTGCTGCTGCACTGCTTTCCGCTTTTATATTGCCGACTTATGGTTGGCGAATACTTTTTCTAGTAGGTGTCTTCCCTGCTTTCTTGACTGTATGGATCAGACGTGCAGTTGGAGAGTCTCCCATATGGCTCGACTCTGCCAGCAAAGGTAGTAACAGTAACCTTGTAGAGATATTTCGTGGAAAGCTTGCGCGAAAAACATTGCTTGCAGCACTGCTAACAGCATCTGTACTTTTTGCCTATTGGGGACTATTTACTTGGCTTCCTGGATTTCTTGCTACACCTGTTGAAAAAGGCGGGGCAGGAATGAGTGTAGTAAAAACAGCTACTTGGATAATTCCTGTTCAGTTAGGAGCATTTTTTGGCTATATATCTTTTGGTTTTATAGCTGACCGTATTGGTCGCCGCCCTGCATTTATTGCTTACCTGGTAGCTTCGGCCATATTAGTCCCTGTTTATGGCAAGACTGGTTCAAACCAGACTTTACTGATGATCTTGGGACCTCTTGTAGGATTTTTTGGGTCGGGCTATTTTAGCCTTTTTGGTGTAATACTTTCCGAACTTTATCCAACAGCAGTTAGAGCAACAGGGCAAGGGTTCACTTACAACACTGGACGCGCCATAAGTGCACTTGCACCTTATACAATTGGTTGGCTTGCAATAAGTGTTGGTGTAGGCAGTGCGCTGCTGATAACCTCTTTCTTCTTTCTTACTGGAGCACTGTTGATAATGCTGCTGCCAGAAACAAGGGGAGAACAATTGAAATAAGCGTTAAAGATTCAAGATTATATAAAAGACAGTAGACCTAGAAAGGCAGTTAAAACGAAGAGTCGATGGATTTGCTCAATCAGCTTATTTTTCCAGGTATTTCATTATTCTTTTTTTTGCTAGAAAGGCTTTTTCCAAAAAGGCAACAGCCAATCATAAGAGAAGCGTTCTGGACAGACCTTGCTCATATCATTTTTAATGCTTACATCTTTGGCATATTCTCCAGCTATATGATGGTCTGGATAGCCGAAAACCTGCCCGCATTGAAGCCGTGGTGGAGCCGTGTTGAAGCCGTGCATCTAGTCTCTCAGCAACCTCTGTGGTTACAAGCCTTAGTCCTTTTTGTCTTAAAAGATTTTGTTCAGTGGCTAATTCACAATCTTTTACACAGAGTTAGCTGGCTATGGGCTTTCCACAAAGTCCACCACTCTATAGAAATAATGGACTGGATGGGAAATATGCGCTATCACTGGATAGAGCCTCTCATATACAGAATGCTTCAATATATTCCCATAGCAGTTTGTGGCTTTGATCCAAAGATCTTCTTCTGGATGGGAGCTTTTGATTTAGCTATGGGCTATTTCAACCACTCAAACTTAAATGCCTCTATTGGCCCATTAAAATATATATTCAATTCTCCTGGCATGCACATCTGGCACCACGATGCACGTGTACCTACCTGTAATCTGGGCATAGCCCTCTCTGTTTGGGACTGGATCTTTGGTACTGCATACTATCCTGCAGAAGAGAATAGAAACCTACTAGGATTTAAGGGCGTTGAAAACTATCCCAAAAATTGGCTCACACAACTTTTTGTGCCGCTTACCTTACTCCTAAAAAGAGCACCTCAAAAGGCCAATACTTCTGCTACAACTGAAAGCTAGGAGTAGAAATCTTCTCGGTAAAGTCCGAAATGCTGTAGAATTTGACAACACTTTCTACAGTACTTAAAGACTTATGAAGATTGGACCTTATACTTTAATTAAAGAGCTTGGACGTGGAGCTTATGGAAGCGTTTGGCTTGCAGAGAGGCGTGGAGCATTTGCTACTACTGAAGTAGCTCTTAAACTAGCACTCGATCAAGAGCCAGATTTTGATATGATACGTCAAGAGTCCCAACTTTGGGCCAAGCTTGGTGGCCATCCCAACATATTACCAATAATTGAAGCCGACATATATGATGGACGTGTAGTTATTGTTAGTGAATATGCACCAGATGGTTCATTAGAGAAGTGGTTAGAAAAGCATAATGGAAAAGCCCCTTCTCTAGAAGATGCAG
>JAEUQL010000321.1 GCA_016789295.1 Blastocatellia bacterium
GAACTCTGCCTGCATGCTTTATGATGAATCCAGCTATAGTAGAAAAGTCATCAGTCTCTAACTCTTTTCCAAAAAGTAGCTCTACTTCTCTTATAGCTGTTGTTCCTTTAACCAAGTATATTCCATCATCAACTTGGATTATGTCACGAGCCTTCCTATCACGTCCTTCCTCGTCTATTTCTCCAACTATCTCTTCTATCAGATCTTCTATAGTGACCAGACCTGCTGTCACACCGTATTCATCTACTACAAGAGCAATGTGCTTTTTCTCTTTCTTCATCTCTTTGAGAAGTTCAGCAACTTGTTTCGTTTCAGGGACAAAGTAGGCTGGACGGGATATAGTACTAACAACGTCTTTAGCTTTACCATCTCGCCAGGCAGTCATCACATCGTGAATATAGACGATACCATCAACATTATCTATGCTCTCACGGTAAGTAGGAATGCGTGAGTGTTTTGAATCTACTATCAAATCACGTGCCTGTTCTATAGTTGATGTAGCCTCCAAGGCTATCATCTTTGTTCGCGGTGTCATCACCTCGTCTACACGAGTCTCTTTAAACTCCAGCACAGAGTGGATCATTTTACTCTCTTCTTCTTCAATGATTCCCTCTTCTGTCCCTACATCAAGTAGAGCTTTGATATCTTCTTCGTCTTTCTCTTCAAAGCTTTTTTCTGGCAGTAGAGTTTTTTCCTTACGAAAAATAGCCAAAAATCTGTAAACAATTCTGGCTGGTATGGAGAAGACTTTGTAGTAGATCTCAAAAAGAGGTAACAGAAAGAGCAAGACTTTGGCTGGATTGTTTTGGGTAATGAGTCTTGGAACAAACTGCCTGAAGATAATACCTATAACAAGACTTGCAGATATTGCAACAGCTAATGACCTACCCTTCGATAAGCTCAGATCTCTGGCAACTGATGTCAGAAGTATCGCTACAGGAAGAATTGTGCACTGTAGGCCAAAGATTATAGTTAGGATGTAGAGTTGCCTCTGCTCAATCAAATGCTTGAGAAAACTACTCCTTCTCTTGTCTCTATTATCAGAAGCAAGCGAACGGAGCGAAACCTCGCCCAATTGACCAAATGCACTCTCAAAAATTGAAATAAAGACCAGCACCACAATCAGAATGCCGGTCACTGCTATCTCATATTCCATTGCTTTAAGACAGACTAAACAGTTATCACTGTTTAAGATATTTTAGACAATACTTTAGTTAGTCTAGCTCACTTTATTTTATCTCAAAAAAAGAGGTTTTTAATAAACCTACTTTAGATTGCTATCTTGAAGATAGCAACCTTCTACGAACCTTCTTCTCTAAGGCACTCATTTCGCCATTGTCTGTTTCGTGGTCATAACCACACAGATGAATCAGTCCGTGTACTACCAGTCTCTTAACTTCTAACTCAAATGTCAATCCAAGTTTTTCAGCATACTTTGCAGCAGTCTCTGTGGATATAACAATGTCGCCAAGATGTTGCTCTTCAAGTAGTGTTGGAAACTCCATTTTTAATTCTGACTTTGGATTTTCTAAACTATAACTAAAAGAGAGTACATCTGTTGGTTTGTTTATAGCACGAAAATCTCTGTTAAGACGTTGTATATAGCTATTTGTAACAAAGACTATAGATACACCAAAGTCTTTAACCCTAATCTTTTCAATACTATCTACAGCATCCAATACATCTACGGCAAAATTTGCAATCTGGCGTCTGTTTATAGGAAAGCTTCTCTGTTTATTAATCACTTCTATCTGCATTACAAACGCACCTTAGAGTTTTCGTCATAAGCTTTAATGATCAACTGTACAAGGCGATGTCTGACAACATCCTTCTCTGTAAAATAGACCATCCCTATACCTTCGACATTTGAAAGGATCTGCTGTGCCTCGATCAAACCTGAGCGTCTACCTGTTGGTAAGTCGATCTGTGTAACATCGCCAGTAATTACAGCTTTTGAACCAAAGCCAAGTCTTGTAAGAAACATCTTCATCTGCTCAGTTGTTGTGTTCTGTGCCTCATCCAAAATTATGAAAGAGTCAGAAAGTGTGCGTCCTCTCATAAATGCAAGAGGTGCAATCTCTATTACACGCTTCTCCAAAAGTTTGGTGACCTTCTCATAGTCAGCAAGATCAAAGAGAGCGTCATAGAGCGGCCTTAAGTATGGATCAACTTTATCTTGCAGATCGCCTGGTAGAAAACCAAGCTTCTCTCCTGCTTCCACTGCAGGACGAGTCAAAACAATTCTGTTTACCTGCTTTGCCCACAAAGCTTGTACCGCAAGTGCTACTGCAAGATAGGTTTTACCAGTTCCAGCAGGCCCTATTCCAAAAACAACATCGTTCTGTTGTATAGCTTCTATATACCGACGTTGCATTACAGAGCGTGCATTTACTACTTTCTTGCCACTTGGATTGAAGTAGTGTAGTTTTGAGAAGTAGGCTTTGAGTGAAAAAGCTCTATCTTCTGCTATCTGTTTGAAAGCCGATTTTAGCTCTTGCCCAGATATATTACGTCCTTCTTCCATCAAAGAAGCAAAATCTTCCAGTATCTTCTCCACCATCTCAACATCTTTGTCACTGCCATCAAGCATCAGTTCACTTCCACGAGCATTGATCGTCACATCGAGAAGGGATTCCAGATATTTTATATTTTCATCGTATGGTCCTAAGAGAGTCTCTATGCCTTTTGCAGGTAGAATTAGCTTCCTTAAAACCTTATTAAGGCCATTTTTATCTTTAGTCATACACCAACTAACCTAGCAAATTAGAGTTACAGCCTTAGCCCAAAGAACTTGACAAGCCTTTTCCTAAGACTGTATATTTTCTGCTTCTGTTTTTTAGTTTGCAGAACAGCTTTTCAATATAGTCAAAATTTTAGCCAGAGAAGTTTAACACGAAGGAGTTTTGTTGAGTAATGCCAAATCATAAGTCAGCCGAGAAGCGCGACCGTCAAAATGAACGCCGCAGAGAGGTAAATCGTCGCAACCGCAGCCGCCTGCGCACAGAAATAAAGAAGATCCGTGTAGCACTCACAACAGGAAAGAAGCAAGAAGCAGGAGTCATACTTGCTAACGTGATATCTCTTATAGACAAATCGGCCAAAAAAGGCATCATTCACAAAAATGCTGCCAGTCGATACAAATCACGTCTTACAGTCAGGTTTAATGCTCTAAGCGCATAAGCTACTTAATTCAGTGACGCGCTGACGTGAAAGTGTCTTGCGTACAGACAACAAAGAATTTTTGTTCTTTGTTGTCCTTGCTTTTTTTATAAAAAAAGCTCACAAAGCAAATACTCAAGCTGCAGTCTAGGTTTACCCAGAGAATTTTTTATCGCATCATCTACCTCACTGGCACGCTTTAGAGTCTTTAGTATCTTCTCTTTATCCCACTTGCGAGCACCGGCAAGAAAGTCAGAAGACTTGAAAGGCGGTATTCCTATATCTTTGGCAATATCGCTGCTGGGAATCTGTTGCTGCATCAACTCTTTAGCCATCAGGATCTGTCTTAAAGTTCTTGAAATAACACCAAGCAACATTAGCGGTTCTGTATTGTCATCTAACAGCTCTATTAACAGTCTTATAGATTTTTTATGCTCGCCAGCAACAACTGCATCAGCTAGATCATAACCAGAATAGTGGCGAGACCTAGACGTTATGCTTTGTATATCCAGTGTGGATATAAGACCTTTCTTCTTTGGCCTTTCTGGATCTGTAACTGAAGTGATCAGTTTCTCTAGCTCATTTCTAACGAGAAAAAGATCAGTTCCAGTAAATCCTATAAGCAACGCAGCATCTCTTGTACTTATCTGATAGCCAGCCTCTCTCAAATACTCAACAACCCAATCAACTGCATCCTTATCCCTAAATGGACTTAGATCCACAACGGTGCAAGTCTTTAGCAGAGCTGTAGAGACATTGCGTCTTTTATCTATCTCCTCAGCCTGAAAAACAAGTGTAGTGGTTGCTTGTGGATTTTTGAGATACTCCTTTAAGCTATCAAGCTCTGCATCTGTCAACTTCTCAAAGTCTCTTGCAACAACCAGACGTCTACCACCAAACATAGGATACTGATCTGCAGCAGCCAAAATATCTGACATACTTTGAGAAGACGCCGAGATCTCATTGTAGTTAAACATTTCAGTTCCTTGCTCAAGAATCACAGCTTTAAGAAGCCTTAAAGCCTCTTTATGCAAGTATGCTTCCTTTCCATAGAGAAAGTAGAGTGGGCGTATCTTGCCAGATCTGATCTCTTTTTGAAAGTCGGTAAACTTGATCTGTTTTTGAGACTCGTTGCTCATTAAAACCCTTCCAATACTGTTGACAAAACACTTTTGGCAAAATCTCGCGATAACCTTTCTATGGCTGGATCGTCTTCATTAAAAAATGAACGAGGATCATCCGAAAGCTCATATTCTCCTCTGAAAACTAATCTCTGGTTGTCAAAGATAACTTTATTCATGGTCTGGTCGCGTACAACAACGCTGGCGGTGATAGTGACTTCAAAAACTCTTGCACGAGAATTGTTATCAAGTAGAACACTTCTAATAGCAAAGTTTCTAATATTTCCTGTAACTGTTGCATCAGCAGCACTTGGTTCTGAAACAAGTTTAAAGCGACTCGTTCTGTGCAGCAGTTCTGTTATGAGAGCAGAAGTAAACTTCTGCTCAACTCTATAACGAACACTTTCATTACGAAATGTCTGTATTGCTATTGTCTTTATGTGACTGGGTAAAGCTTTGCCGGCTCCAGCCTTCTGATATCCACAGGGGCCAAAACCGACGGCTGTTATGAAAAGAAGAAGAAAAAAAACTAATTGCTTCATTATTCAATAATTTCCCTAACAAGTTTCAATTCTGCAGGCTGATCATTGATAATCTTAAAAGCACTTCTTAGCGTTGCTAGTAGCTCTGGTAAAAAGCCCGAAGCATTATAGAAGACTCTGCAAAGTAGGTCTCCTTTCTCAACCCGTTCCCCATGTTTGACTCATATCTCTACTCCATCACTATGTTATATCTCTGTATCAGTCCTTCTTCTTCCTGCTCCAAGATGCTTAACAGATG
>JAEUQL010000322.1 GCA_016789295.1 Blastocatellia bacterium
TTCCATAAGCTGCCTTCTTATCTCCAAAGCGCAAGCGTTCATTAAGTCTTTTTCTGAGTAGCTCAACGACAAAGAGTCCCTTCAGATAGGTCTCTTTAGAAGGGTTATAAAATCTGAACATCTTTGAAAAGAATATATCTGCGTTATAAGTCCATTGGAAAGACTCTCTCAACTTGCTAGCATCTTTCAGCCTATTCTCTGTCTGAGGCACTGGTCTGGACGCAAGAGCACCAAAAGTCTCTGTAACTTTTTTCAAAACCTCCTCTCTCTCAATATCACCTATCACTACAACTGTCATTAAGGAAGGTACATAATATCTGTTATAGAAATTTCTCAAATCGTCTGCGGTGATTGCCGAGAGGCTGCGATGTGGGTAGTAGTCTCTATCTATGAAAGGTACTTCTATGTTGAAGTCTCTTTTCCAGAAACTTGGAAAGCGAAGAAAGCTAGGGTTGATGTAAGTGGCCGATATCCAGTCAAAGAGCTGTCGTGGTTGTGCACCTATTTCGATTGCGACTGGGATACGCTGCTTTTCGACTACACTGCTGGCCATTTCGTGAGGTGAAACGATACGACTTAGCCAATCTATTGCAAACAGAGCGTGCTTGCGGTCAATACGCACATAGTAGAACGTCCTATCACCATAAGTCACTGCATTTCTATCACCACCCAAGTCTTCTACTTCTTTCTTTATCTGCTCTTCAGTCTTACCCAAATGGTCACTAAAGAGCATATGCTCGGTAAAATGTGCCAACTGCTCTTTGCCAACAGGGTCTTGATTACTTCCAAAAGGTACAGAAACACTTACAGAAACATTCTGGTCACCTTTCAACTGTTTGTACCAGAGCTTCATATTGTTTGGCAAAGTTATAGTTTCAAAACCAGCAAATGGATTTGCTGCTTGAGCCAAAACTACAGAGGGAGAAAATAGAGCTACTAACAACCAAAAGAGTCTGCACATCGATTTCTACTCCAGCCAAATCTAGAGAGTTAATAGTTATAGAGACACTCGATCTTCGTTGCAGTTATAAAAGTTAAATGATCTATTTATTTAATAGAGAAGTAGCCGATGCTACTTCTCTATTAGGGCTGGATATTTTGACTAAAAGAAGCGTTGAAAGTAGTCCATTTGTGTCAACACAGTGAAAGAGTAGTTACCTTCACGTGTGAAGTAATCGACAGACCTTCTTCTTACCATTGCCTCTTCTACAGACTTGATTCCACAGTCAAAAGCAGCTATACCAGCAGCCGTCCTACCACCAAAGTAGTCTATATTCTGCCGTAGTATAGAAGCACCAAAATCTATGTTGGTGGCGGGGTTCAGACCATCTTCATTCTCTTTGAGCCAATCGCCATAAATACGGCTGTCTATCTGCATCAACCCAAAGCCAAAGCCATTTTTACCAATAATGTTATTACCACCACTCTCTCGCCAAATAATTGAAGCTATCAGAGCAGGGTCAAGGTTGTACTTCTCTGCTGACATGTATATGAAATCGGCCCAGGCATCGAATGGTTCTGGGATTGGGAGATTCTTTCGTTTCTTACGGCTTCTTTCATAAAGCTCTTCATCAAAGTCTCTATTGCCGTGAACGCCAAATCCTGGAATGAACTTCTCTTCTTCTTTTACCTCTTTCTTCTTCTCGTTACTGACAGACTTTTCTTTATCATCTGACCAAGAGACATTCTCTTCACGGACTTGGCCAATATTTCTCTCTCCTGAGAGAGCAATACCTGCTTTGCCTGCAATGTCGGCTGCACCTGCTATGTTGGCTTGAGCAAAAGAGGCTTTCTCAAACTCAACAGCAGGCTCGGCTTCAAATTCCGCTCCACTTAGACCTTCAGTAACCGCTTCTTGATCTGAGACTTTTGTTTTGAATGAAGCTTCTTCAAGTTCAGGTTTTTGGGCTGTATCAAAATTTGCATCAAGAGTCGCATCTTTGCTCTTTTCAGTTCTGTCTACAGCTTTCTCTTTCAGAGCAGTCTTTTCAAAGAGATTATTGACTTGTGAAGCGTCTGGAATGGTGATGGCCTGACCAGCAAAGAGCATTGGGTCTCTAAGCAGTTGTGGATTGGCTTTGACCAGATCTAGCACCTCGATACCTGCATTTCTGGCAATCTGTTCGAGGCTTTGGCCAGACGCAACTACTTGTGTTTTGACAGCTTCAGTGGTTGCTGCCCGCTCTGCACTCACACTGTCCGTTGGCTGTCCTTTGGTTGTGTTGGTTGTAGTAGGTGATGATGCCTGTTCTGCTACTTCTGGTTGTGAAATTGGACTGCTCGAAGCAGTAGTTGTTGGGCTTGTGCTAGCAAAAGAGATTGTATTTTCTTTGCCTATTGCATCTTCGGTGATTGCATCTTCTGCAGCAACATCTTGTGTTGCAACATCTTGAACAACTCTGTCTTTGACCATGTCCAAGGTATTTTCCTGCCCAACCCCTCCCAAAGCATCTACTGAACCATCTTCTATAGGAAGGCTGCCATCTGCTGGTAGTTTGATTGCTGGATTTTGTGATGGATCTAAAGTCTGATTTTGAGCTATCACACCCTTGTCTACCAAACCACCTGGTTTTTCTGATGGCTTTCCATTTGCCGGCATTGCAGGAGATTTGCCTGTACCGTCTTGTAGACCCAGATCTTTGATAGCGTCTTTTACAACAGTTGCACCATCTGAGTTGAAAATTGAACCTGTCAAAGGGATAGTTTGAGGTAGTTCTGCACTGCCTCCTTCGCTGCCGATTGCACCACTGCTGTCTAAAGGTTCTGTAGAAACTGTGGAGTCGTCACTTACAGATATGCCATCACCAGCTTCTGCGGCAATCGGGATCTCATCGGTCTTCTCTAAAGGTTCAAATTCCACATCAGAAAAGTTCTCTGCTGACTGCGCTATTTCGAGTTCTAAGGTGTCGTGTTCAACATCTGCACCTAGATCAACCCCACTTGCGTTAAGTGGTGCAGTTACTGGAATGTCGATAGCTGGCTTGCCAGAAACTTGCCCTCTTGCCTCTGTGGCAAGCTTCGTAGGTGATTCGGTCGGATCTTTTGCAATAGGAAGTGAGAGATTTGTATCAACTTTTCTTTGCAGAAGTGAGTTTGCTGGAGCTTGTTGCTGCAGTGGAAGAGGATTGAGTTTGGCTTGTTCCTGAACTGCCGTATTGAGTACCTGGCTTGACTGGCCTGGCTGACTGAGAGGGGCTTGCTGAAAGACTGGGCGATCTACCTGTCCGCTCTGCTCTACTGGAGTTTTTATAGCTTGACCTTTTAACGACCCTTCTCCAGCCGTCGCAAGTAGTTGCATCTGCAGGTCAGGATGAAGCATGAATTTGCCACCTTCCCGCATCATCTCCCTATTGATAGGCATAGGGTTGTTAGAAGATAGACCCGACGTGTTTGCACCTTGTGAAAGCTCATTTTCTGAGCCTAATTGCTTAGCAGCAGGATTTTGTCCCGTTCGGATATTTGCAAACCTTTTTTGCCCTTCGGCTATGGAAGAGGATTCTGAGGATTCTTTCTTCTTGGTCTCATCGCTCTCTTCTACTAGGTTAAAGTCGAGCATGTTCGGCATCTTCGGAAAGTTAACTTCCATACTTAGCCCCAATTCTCTGTTTTGTCTGTTTTGATTGTCGCTTCTTATTATCGACTCTTTTCTGAATAAAGTTACCACACATCACACCCAAAGAGGAAAACTGTTATAATGCTGCTATTTTTCCAACTACTAAAATCTACTGTGAGGTAATAAATGCAATCATACAGACTTGTTGCATTGATAATAGTACTGTTTTGCACCACTACAGTTTTTGCACAAAAACGCTCTGTTAAGAAACACACAGAAAATCAAAGCCAAGAAAAGTCCCAGAAATCAGAAACCAAGTCCGAGTGGGATCTCTTTCGCGAAGCTTCCCAAATTACCGATCCAAAAGAGAAACTCTCTTCAATGAAGAAGTTTGCAGAAACTTTTCCTGAATCTACCCTGATACCATTGGTAAAGATACAACTGCTCAAAGCTACAGCAGAAACAGGTGGAGATGAAAAAAGCCTAACAGAATTAGCAGAAGATGCAGTTAAAGGCTTCCCTACAGGCACACAAAGAGTCTATGTTCTCAATGAAATAGCCTATTCACTGGTTAAAGCTGGGAAAGCTATTGATCTAGCAATCAAATACTCCCAAGAAGCTGTAGACAAATTCCCTGCTGAAGCAGATAGTGATAAACGCGCACTTGCAAATCATACCCTCGGTCTTGGCTACCTTAAACGCAACTCTTACACAGAAGCTATTAAATACCTAGACATAGCAGCAAAGCTCGGCGACTACCCTTCTATCTATGAAAACCTTGCAGAAGCATACGAGAAAGCAGGCCAAGGAGACAAAGCCGTGGATGCTCTCGCTACAGCAATGATCACTTCCGGCAACAGCGAACTAGCATCACGCAGAGAAGCTACCTTGAAAGCTGCTTATGCCAAACTACACAAATCCGAAGAAGGCTTTGACAAATTTATTGCTGAAAGAAAAGAGGCTCTCTTTAGAGACCGTGCTCTTGTTCAGAAAAAGTATGAAGCTCCAGCATCCGATTGGACACTTCCAGCAATAGCTGGAGAACAGATAAAATCTACAGATTTCAAAGGGAAAGTAGTAGTACTGAACTGGTGGGGTTCATGGTGTCCGCCTTGCCAACACGAACTACCACACTTTCAGACACTCTATGAGAAATACAAAGACAAAGGTGTAGTGTTTGTCGGCATGAACTGGGAGCGGCCTGGTCCAGCCAAAGAAGCACGTATTGAGAAAGCTAAAGCATTTCTTACTGCTAAAAACCTCTCATTTCCTGTTGCCCTCGATCTCGATATGGCTGTAGGAACTGACTATAGCGTTCAAGCCTTCCCAACACTCTTTGTTATCGATAAAACAGGCCGTATCAAATACAAGATCACAGGCTATTCTGATGAAGTCCCCAAAATGCTTGAACTCCAGATAGAGACAGAACTGTCAAAGTAGAAAAACAGACCTGAAGCGATTCAG
>JAEUQL010000323.1 GCA_016789295.1 Blastocatellia bacterium
TATAAAGAGCATAGGGACTAGAAAAAGTGCTCGTGTAGGATCATCAAGAACAAAAGTTTGTGTCTGAGTCCCATCAGAAAGTAACAACTCACAGCTACCAGAAGTGGCAACTACTATCTGATGTGTGTCTCGGTGCGCATGCCCACCTCGTTGCTGAAATATGTGATGTAGAAAATAGACCCTCTTTACCTCAAAAGGTAGATCTATACCACTTTCAACAACTGTCAAAACTCCTCGTTCATCCTTGTGAGATGGAAGCGCGATCCAACGCACAAGATCTAGGCGACTTTTTGTAAGCTCTAAATTCTTATTCATAAGCAGTTAGAAAAATGGAGAAAACTCTGGAACTATTGTTAGAAGATTTTGACCCCGTGTAGCATCCATGTGATCTGTCCAGCGCCGAAACTCAGGCAACAAATCGCTGCGGTCGGTCTCCATCATATAGTCGATAACTCCATCAATGGTTGAAAGAAGGTCATCAAGCTGCTTTCCAGACCATCGGCTCGGCCATTTATCAGCAAAACGCTTAGTAAAACTCTTCAATCGTGACACAGCAAGCTCTTTCAGCTCTGCAGGTAGTATGCGAACACTGAAATGTTCTGGATAGTAGAGCAGACTAAGCTTTGGCCTTCCAAAATGCTGAAAAGAGCTAGCAGCATATTCCAAAAATTCATCCAAACGGAGTATATTGTAAGCTTGTACTGTAAGGTTAAATGTTAAACCATCGCTACAATTAAGATGCTCTGCTTGTGAGTCTATCTTCTTTAAATTTTTATCAAGAGTTTCCCAATTTGACGGATACCGTATAAAGGAGTTGACTGCTCCATAGCCATCTATGCTTGTTGTTAGGCTAACACGCTTAAACTTTGGCCAAAGGTCAAATATACGTTTTGGTAGTACGGTAAGATTTGTTATATAACTAAGGGTTATTTTTGAAGCCTGACCTGTCTCAATAATACGTTCTAAGAAGTCGAACATCTGATTTATTAGCAGTGGCTCTCCACCAGCAAAGTGCAATCGTTCGATGTGCTTGGCATACTTTTCAAATATCTGCCAAAAATCCTCTCTACTAAACCAATCTAATTTCTGCAAATGCTCAAGTTGAGGATGAGTAGTTGATATAGAGTGCAAATGCGCCCATTCATTAAGCATAGCCTTGCTGGAGACTGGAGAGCACATACGACAACGTAAATTACATAAATTACCTAACCGTAAATCTATACTACGAAGTAGATCTAGTGAAGAAAAGCCATCATCTGAGCTTTCTGCTACTACTTCATCAATATATGGCTCAAACAGTTCATTTGACATCTGGCGATAGCTACGAATTCCTAGATCTTCGTCTCGAAAACAGCGCCGACAAGCGGATGGGCGTTCGCCCAAAAGCATCTGCTTCCTTATGTTACGCATAAAGTCTGAGTTCCAACCTTCTTTCACACCATCTGCGTCATGAACTAGATAAGGCTCTCCTTTTGCGTCTCGATTTATCATATCTTTGTCTTCAAGTGCCATACAACAAGGGCGCAAAAAGCCTTGTTCACAAGCAAAAAGATGTACCCAAGGAAGAATACACCAGCTATTTGAAGGAGTTTTCATAACGCAACTCTATTCCAATCAAAAAGTAGAAACTTTCTTCTGTTTGCCTACAACTACTTAAAAAGTGGCGCAAGCTCTGCAACAACATCCAGAACATTCTGCTTGCGAAATTGGTCTTGATGCTGACACCAGCGCAGAAATTCCGGTATAAGGTGCTGACTGTCACCACTCATCATATGCTCAACTATTCCATCAATTGCAGCAGCCAGGGTTTCGGCTTGCTCTTTTCCCCACTTTTCTTGCCACTGTTCGACTCTTGTTTGGCTAAATGTTTTTAATTTTATGGATAGTTGATCTTTTATCTCTTGTGGCAATATTCGAATACTTAAATGTTCAGGAAAACTAAGGATACTCAAATTTGGAGCTTCAAAATTTATAAAAGAATCTGCAGTATAATCAATAAACTTATCAAGGTGAAATATGTTATAGATCTGAACAGTAGTATTGAAAGCTAGCCCGCCAGTGCAGTTGAGATTATCTACTTCTCTATCCAAACTTTTTAAGTTTTGGTCAATTGTTGGCCAATGTGAGGGATAGCGAATAAAAGAGTTTATATCACCAAAACCATCTAAACTGACTGTTATACGAACGGTTCTAAAATGTGGCCAAAGCTCAAATACACGTTGAGGAAGAACCGTTAGGTTGGTGTTGTAACTGATCATGATATTTCTTGCTCTATCAAGCTTGATCAACCGTTCTAAAAAATCGAACATAGGTGCAATTAGTAAAGGTTCCCCACCAGCAAAATGGAGCCGTTCGATCTTTGTGCTATATTTCTCAAATATTTCCCAAAAAGCTGGTTGTGCAAACCAATCTAGTTGACGTAGCTCTTCAAAATATGGATGCGTGGCTTTAACACCATGCAAATCAGCCCATTCTTGAATCAAAGCTTTGCTAGACTGAGGCGAGCACATACGACAGCGTAAGTTGCACAGGTTCCCAAGCCTTATGTCTACACTCTGCAGTTCAAGAGGAACTCGGCCATCTTGGCTAGTGCGAGACACCAGAGCATCTATCTGCTCCACATACTGCTCATTTTGTGACTGTCGATGGCTTTTCATTCCCAAATCTTCATACATGTAGCAGCGAGCACATGGTAGAGGGCGTTCTCCAACAAGCATTTCTTGCCTGAGCTTACGCATGTATGCAGAATTCCAACCCTCCTCTATTCCATCGAGATCTTGAATCTTGTAGATCCTCCCTTGCCCTGTAGCCTCCCTGTTTGGTAGTTGTGAACCTACCGAACGACAGCAGGGATACATTACACCTTTTTCATCAGCAAAAATGTGCATCCAAGGTAAGATACAAAAGCTATTGGAAGGTAGAGGAGGTTTTGTAGCTGTCAACAATCACCTCCATTTGCTATGCTGATTCGCATATCAAAATAGAGTCTGGTTTGCTGGTGTAGTGAAGTTTTCTGACTATTCCACTTCCAGCACCCTTCATCATCGATGGTTATGTCTGTTTCTGGATCGTAGTCGTTATCTTTCAAAATAGCTTGTCGGTCAAGATAACTACGCTGAGCCATTTCACCATGCCAAAGATGCAAGATCCTTCCTTCTACATAAAAGACACTTCCTGACACATCTTCATAGATACATTCTCCCCAAAGTTTAATAGAAGATAGTTCTTTTTTGGTAATCTGCCGACAGTAAAAGTTAAAACCTCTCCAAAAATCTCTATCACCATAAAGAGAATGAGCTATTGCAACATCACCACCACCAAGAATGCGTCGGTCATAAAGCTTGTGTTTATCTAGCACTTGGCGACGTGCTGCCCAAGCAAAACCACAATGGCCGTGCTCAAAATAGTCCGACATAGCTTTCCTGTGATCTGTATGATGAGCAAGTGTAAAGGCCATGCTTGGCATTGTGTGGCCTTCGCCAAGTCCACGCGGTAGTTCTTTGTCTGCTGTACGACTGCCACGCGGTAACCAGCAAGCATGTTGATAAGGCTGAAGCATGACATACGACTGCAGAAGTTCGCTTGTCTGCTCAACCCAACTGTTATTCTCAAAAAGAATATCGGCATCCAACCAGACTACCTTGTCACAAGCAGATGGCAAAGATTCTATCCCAAGATTTATCAGTCGTTCCTTTTGCCAAAGTACTGTATTCGATCTCTTGCGAACTACTATGTCTGCAAGTTTGTCATCTACCTCAAATGGTGCATTACCAAACGCCAGCTCAACAATAAGAAGTTTTAAACCTTGAGATCTGACACTTTGACTAAACAGTTCCACATTTTCCTGAAATAGTGGAGAGTTTGTTGGATTGAAATAACTAGCAACTCCCCAAATTTCACCTGGTAAAACAGATGGGATCTTTGCAATATTTAGCTTCTGTTTCATCAAGGTAATCAATAGATTCTCCCAGCACTAAAGCAGAAGGGTTCTTTTGGTTACTACAAAAGTAGCCAGAAAGGCTCACACTTATCGTCAACAGTAGCCTGAGTAGCTTGACTACTCCCAAGCTACAAGAACATCAACTATCCGCACAACATGACAGTTGCACAATCTCAGTGAGACTACTTGTAGGCATTTTGCTTCTACTAATTTTTTATTCCATGCAATAAGGCTTATTGCATAGCTTGTAGACTTTAGTTTTACACTTCCGCGATTCATCCTATATCTAAAGACATAGGGTTTCTCGCGGAAGATCTGTAAAGCTACTGAGCCTTAAGCCTTTGCAGTTCCAGTTTTACGATAATCTGAATGAGCTTCCAATAGTGATGCTAAAGGTACTAGTGGAATGACCTCTGCGTCCATGATGTGGTGTTTGCGAAGTTCTACGGTTAGGTCGCCGTGACCTGACCAGTTTGTTATGAAGACCAACCCTCCACCAACTTTTGCATAAGCACCTTCAATAGAACCCTTATCCAAAGCTGCTTTCAAACCGCTTTGAAACTTCTCCAAGTGTTCATCAGAAAGCTTTGGTATGTGAGCTTCGTGAGAGTTGAGAATTATAAGGTAACGCATGATTTAGTTCACCTCCAACAAATATTTAATTTTGAGTTTAACTTGTAATAAAGCTAAACTTTTGAGTTTTTGATAACTTTTCTCACCAACATAGAAATAGAGATATACTCCTACAGTTAAGGAAAAAAGTCATGAAAATTTAGTGGCTAAATAGAGTAAGGAAACTCTACAATTGGAACTCTATTTTCCAGTAGTAGCCATATTTCTGTAAAGAAAAAATCGCTAATATTGTAAAGCTAATATAGAGTAACACAAAATTTTGAGAAGATCCTTTATAAAGATTTTACTCAAATCAGAAATTTTAGTATCAAATGTAGATCGCTACTTCTACTCTAGAAAGTTTTGAGCAATTTATCATGCTAGCTCTTTTTTTGCAGCAAAAATATTTAGGTCTAATAGAAAATATAGTAGATATAACACTAGAAAAAAGTTGTTAAGCTTAA
>JAEUQL010000324.1 GCA_016789295.1 Blastocatellia bacterium
TATTTGCACTGGCTCACAGAACAAACGACTTTGGACGTGCTTTTTTTGATGCAATGGCAGCAGGAAGTCCAGTAGTCGCATTTCGAACAGAAGCAAGTAGCAATACTGTCAGAGATGGAGTAGATGGGCTGCTATCTCCTATGGATGATGTTGAAAGTTTTGCTGCTACAATCAAGCGTTTTCATGATGACAGACCTTTTTTGATACGTGTGGCAAATGAAGCTCGAAAACGTGCTTTGGAGAATACACGCACTTTTTGGTTCAACCTTCGGGCTGGATGGACAAAAGAGCTTTTCCAAAATTAGAAAGAAGCAAACAGAGGAGTTGAGAGATGAGCCACACAGAGACAGTGAGAAAAACTTTTTCACGAAATGTTCTAATAGACATAGCAGCACGGATTGGTTACTTACTAACAAGATTTCTTGTACCACCCTTTGTTTTGAAATACGTTACACTAGACAGCTATGGACTTTGGGCAACAACTTTTATTTTGGTATCTTATCTTGGGATTTCAAGTCTTGGAATTTCAAATGTATACATCAAGTTTACAGCAGAGTATATAGCACGGGGAGCGACAGAGAGAGCCAACAGACTAATTTCTACTGGACTGATGATCTCCATTCCAGTGTGTCTGTTGCTCTTCTCTGCTGTCTATTTCTGTTTACCAGAAATTCTAACAATTCTTAAAGTCTCTGATACCCTCAAAAGTGAAGCCGAAGTGGTTCTTTTGATGGTAGTGGCTATCTTTCTACTCTCGCTTTCACTCTCTGCTTTTCGAGATCTGCTTGTGGGAGCACAGCAGTTAGCTTCGGTTCAACTTATATGGACATTCTCTTATCTGATTGAAACTCTACTTATACTGGTTCTAGTGGGAAGTGGGCACGGAGTGCGTGGACTGGCAGAAGCGTTCTTGATCAGAACTCTTATTGAAATAGTTCTTTCTATTGGAGTTGCTTTTAGAAAGCTTGATTGGTTGCAGATCTCGCCTAGACTCTTTAGTAGTGAAGCTCTTCAGACACTTCTATCATTTGGTAGTACTGTTCAGATCTCTGGATTGCTCTCTATAGTTCTCAACTCCATTGAAAGAGCTATTGCAGTACCTATGGTTGGCCTTGCTGGTGCAGCAATTATCGACATAGGAAAGAAGTTGCCAGCAATGGCAGCATCTATTCCAAGTGCTTTTGCAAGCTCACTCATTCCAGCCTCTTCATACCTGCAAGGCGGCCTCAAAGGTGACCAACAGAGAGAAGCACAGCAGCAACTCTATCTGAAATCGGCTCGGTATATGAACCTGACATCTGCATTTGTTTGTGGACTGCTAGCAACTATCTCAACGCCTCTACTCTATGTATGGCTTGGCAAAAACTACACCAATGCCCCACTACTTATGGTCATATTTGCTATATCAACACAGCTACACTTGATGACCGGTCCAGGAACCTCTTTACTAAAAGGGCAAGGAAAACCTTTAGGCGAGTTTCATTACATCGTACCAAACATTCTTTTTCTACTTCTTTTCGTACCGTTACTAGGCATATCTTTTGGTTGGTCAGAAGTATCTGTCAGCATTGCTGTAGCTTCTGCAACTGCTTGTTCTGCTGCATACTTCATAAATTATGTAAATGATAAGTTAGCAGTTTCTCAACTGGACTACATCAAAACAGTAGTATTTCCTGGTATCATTCCATACTTTGTAGGGATGCTTTTTTCGCTACCAACTACGATCCTGGTATCTCACTCTTCTAGATTTATAGGTGTAGCAGTGATTATCTCTACAGGTATTTGTTATACCGCTATACTTGCAGCAGTTATCTTAAAGCTCTCTGATAGAACTGAAAGAGTAGCAATTATTGAGATAGCTAGCCGCTTTCTACCTTCTAACTCTCTTTCCAATCTCCTTCTAAGATTTGAGAAAGACTGCAAAAAACCTGCCTACCGATAGTGAGGAATAAGCTATGCTCAAGACTGTTAATGTCAAATACTGTTATCTATGTGGAAATGAAGGAGATATTCTTTACGAAGACCTAGAAGATCATCTCTTTGGTGTTGGTGGAAAATGGGAAGTAAAGAAATGTGTCAACAGAGATTGCGGTCTGCTCTGGCTCCATCATAGGCCAGCAATGGAAGATCTTGGAAAAGCTTATGAAAACTACTACACACATTCCGAAAACGAAGGCCACAGAAGATCTTCACTAGCAATTCGGTTACAAGATGCAGTCCATCGCAGACTTACCAAGTTATTTGACTGCCTAACAGGAATGTCTAAAGAGAAACGTGCACGAGACTGGTTGTATATAGAGAAAGAATCTTTTGGAAAACTGCTTGATGTTGGTTGTGGTAATGGCAGATTTCTCAAAAAGATGGCTGGTGCTGGTTGGAGAGTTGAAGGAACAGATTTTGACTCAGCAGCCTCTAATTATGTGAGTAGTAACTATGGAATTATGGTTCATACAGGCGACCTAGTTTCAGTAAGTTATCCAGCAGAAAGCTTTGATGTAGTTGTATTACAACACGTAGTTGAACACCTCATAGACCCTGTCTCTGTACTAAAAGAATGTAGAAGGATTCTTAGAAAAGGCGGAAAGCTTATATTGGTTACACCAAACACCGAAAGCTGGGGACATAAGAAGTACGGAAGGAATTGGAGAGGACTTGAGCCACCACGACACCTCTTTCTTTTCAATAGCCAGAATATGAGGTCTACAGTTGAAAAATCTGGCTTTCAGAATATAGAAACATC
Organism: Blastocatellia bacterium; assembly: GCA_016789295.1. Classification (GTDB taxonomy): domain Bacteria; phylum Acidobacteriota; class Blastocatellia; order Chloracidobacteriales; family JADJPF01; genus JAEUQL01. The sequence goes on from JAEUQL010000324.1 coordinate 2,741, forward strand.
CACTACACCAGCAGGAGCCTGGTACATTCTTGGCAAAAGCGAAGAGATAGAACGGATGAGCCAAAATCTGCCTTCAAAAAAGTACTCGATACTATCTAATTGGCTACTTCAGTACTATGAACTGTTTCTGCAGAAAAGATCCCCAGAACAGGGAGAAGAGCTTGTAGTGGTAGCCATCAAATAGCTAGTGCGGAACAGCTATTGCTCAACAGTCTTTTTAGCTGAGAAAGAATCTCTATATTGAGACATCTTTTGAGACAGTTTGAGACAGACAAGTTGAGACAGCATGGGCATAATAGTTACCATTCCAGCAATCATAGCTGCACTGATAGCATTTACAAAGTCTCCAGAAAAGGCTTTTCTGAAGCTTTACATTCCTTTGCTGCTCATCTTTCCAGACTATTACAGGTGGATGCTACCAGGACTGCCTGATCCTACATTTAGCCAGGCAGCTATTCTACCTATTGTAATAGCCTTCATTCTTCAGGGTGGATTCAGTCGATGGAAAGCCTCCTTTGCTGATCTTTTAGTTGGTGGTTTTGCCTTTTCTGTAGCCTGTTCAGAGTATCTCAATGCAGGCTATAACGAAGCTCAAAATCTAGCATTTGATATGCTCTGTTGGGTTATCTGTCCATATATACTTGCAAAAGGAATTGTAGAACCTAAAGGTCTCAGAGTCGATTTTGCAAAACAGGTAGTACTCTCTCTCTTCTTTATTTCTGCTATCTCTCTGTTTGAATTCAGGTTTGGAATGACACCTTTTAGACTGATCTTTGACCGTTTTTTTCCTGGGCAAGGGTTAGGCTGGGTAACGACTTTTCGTTATGGTTTTGCAAGAGTAGCTGGCCCTTATGGACACGCAATCCTTGCAGGTCTCATCATTGTTATTGGCTATCGTCTCCAGTGTTGGCTTTACTGGAGTAACCACTGGGAAAAGAGTTTCAAAGGCTTTGAATGGATTCCATTATCAAAAGCTACGATAATCAGGATCGTGCTCATAGGTGGGTCAATTATGACAATGTGTCGAGGCCCATGGATTGGAGCAGTACTTGCCACAGGAATTACGCTTATTGGAAAAACCAAGCACCGTTGGCTAACTGTTAGCCTCATTATTGCGCTCACTCTCAGTATTGGAGCTCCTGGATTTCTCTATATGCTCTCTTATGCTTCTGTAGGTCGTGCACAGGCTCAATCAGTAGCACAAGAGACTGCAGCATACAGAAAAGAGTTGTTAGACAAATATATAGATATTGCACTTGAGCATAGTGTTTTTGGTTGGGGGCGCAACACCTGGCCAAAGATTGCCAGCATGCCATCTATTGACAACCACTATCTGCTACTTGCTCTTATGCACGGCCTACTAGCTCTAGGTCTCCTCGTTGCTATTTTTCTTTTTATGATGGCTCGGTTATTTATTCATTCGATGAAAGTGCCCTATGGGGAGCCTTCCGGCAGCACACTTGGATTTACACTACTAGGCATATACGCATCTATAGCCTTCTCCATTGCTACTGTCTATATGGGAGAGCAATCACTACCAATTTTTTTCCTGATAACCGGGTGGGCGGAAGGCTATTTGCTTTCAGATAAGGAGTCTGAGACAGAAGCTGTAAAAGATAAAGTCTCTAATCAACTATTTAAGTTTCGGAGAATAATTGTATGAACAACTCCAAGGTTCGCCTTGCATACCTCATCAGCCGTTATCCAGCTATCTCTCACACATTTATTTTACGAGAGGTTATGAGTTTACGTCAGATGGGTTTTGAGATAAGTGTTGCTTCAATAAACAATCCCGATAGGAAACTGTCTGAATTGACTATTGAAGAGCAGTCTGAAGTAGCACGGACATACTATGTAAAAAATCACGGTTTCAAAGGTGCTCTCAAGGCTCACACAAAAAAATTTTTTAACACCCCTTTTGCATATATCTCGGCACTAATATTTGCAATGCATCTTGCAGGTAGTGATCTTAAAAAAGTTATTTATAACTTCTTCTATTTTGTTGAAGCTGTGATGATAGGTCTGTGGATGCAAGAAGAAAACTTTTCCCACTTGCATATACATTTCGCAACACCAGCAGCTACAGTTGGCATGATTGTAGAAAAACTTTTTTCGTTCACTTTTTCTATAACTGTTCATGGACCAGATGAGTTCTATGATGTGTCAAAATTTAAGCTAACTGAGAAGATAGAAAACTCTTCTTTTATCTGCTGTATAGGAAGTTATGCACGAAGCCAACTGATGAAGTTGTCTTCACCA
>JAEUQL010000325.1 GCA_016789295.1 Blastocatellia bacterium
ATGTATTCCAATGCAGCGCCGTTTGCTACAAGGGGTATTTTTCTTACAAAATATGTTGGCACTACAGCAGGTACCGCTCAAATTTATAACAACGATTTCCCCGTTTACAGGTATGCTGATGTGCTTTTATTGTTAGCAGAAGCAAAAGCAAGAGGTATGAACCTAAGTAATTCCCAGATACGCCAAATTCTTATGGACAGCGCAAGAAAAAATCCTCCGTCTGGAGGTTGGCATGAGCAATATGGATACGGACGAGTGTCAGCACATGCAGCCGTGGAGGCTGTTATCAAGCTTACTACTTAAGATCCACATTTTTGGATTTCTTTCTGCTACTTTTGGGAGTAAACTGAAACTTCCGTTACAGCAGAAAGGAAAATGCATGAAATGACTTCTTTAACTGACAATCTCAAGAAGATGGAATTTGCTCAGCAGGTAAAGCCTCTTACAGGTGAAGAGAGGACGATGGTTGCTATTTTCAAAGTAAGTGAACCTGGCTATTGTCCAGAAGGTGTTAAAGTTCGTGCTCGTGCGGGTTCTTATATGTTCACAGGCTCTTTTTCATCTGGACTTCTTGGACAAATAGATAATGACCCAAAAGTGGTTTCCTATTCGCTTAGCAAGAGTCTACGTGTTATAGACTAGCATCTAGAGGTTTGACTTACACTAGATGTAGGCCAAGCTTTTGATTTTGCTAGCTTTGTTACGTTTTTATCTTTACACAACGTTGATCTTTGGTGTTTGGAAGTTTAGCCCTGATTTCTTCGTATTTTAATGCTATACAAAAATCAAAACCACCTATTTTCAATAATATAATATACTTTTGATGCACCTTCTTCTAAACTCTCACTCCACTTGCAGTAATACGATCAATAAAATCTCCATACTGCTCACCCATAGGCAATTCGAGGTCGCGCTTCAGCCTGCGTCTGGATGCAAGCACGGACTCGCCGGTTTTGGGATTTAGTGCGGGTTTCTGATAGTCTTCCACATAAACTGCTGCACCGCGCTTTTGCCACAAGGGTAGATCATTGAAATTGATACCACTCTGGAACAGGAGTTCATTTTTCTCAGAGACTGATAAGCCCATCAACTGTTTGGCTGATTGCTGAGCAGCTTTCCCGCTTCTGCGCAGTAGCCAATAACAGTGAGCGTTCAATGCGTTTCTGTGCGCGTCTTCTTGTCGCCAACGAAAGTAGTCATGAACAAGAGATTCGGTGGGTAACTGGCAGATTCGCGCATCAAAGCAGGCAAGTTTACCCATCGATAGGGTAAAGTGAGAGCTTGCTTCTCCAGCCGTTACAGAGATGAGCTTTCTCACTTTTCTACTAAATGTTGCGTCATCGCGACGAAGTAGAATGGATATCTCGTCACTTTGGGTATATCCATACACGACAGAGAAGCCAATCTCAAATAGATGCTCAGTTGTTGCCAACATAATGTCTCTGAACTGGGTATCAAATGGAATCTCTAGCTTCCAAACATCTTTTGTTTGACGAGTAAAACCTCGACCATCAAGTCGAATTACAATGAAAATTTTGGGTAGTATGTATTGATCGTGTGCGGTTTCAAATACCCGCATTTTGGTATCTAAGTCTTCAAATTTCACTGCTTACCCTCACTACATTGAATACTCCTTTTGGGAGTAGATTAACGTAGAATAGTTCATCAAACCCTTCAATCATGGAAGGTGTTTCAAGTTTTTTTAGAGTTCCTCGGATTCCAATTTCAGGAATTTGCTCTTTTCCCTGTCTCTGTGCATTCAGCACTGACAGAGATATTGTTAAAAGTCTATCAACTTTAGCCAATAGCATCTCTTGTAGATGGTTTGTAGATTTAGCTACTTTTCGTTTCCGCTATATGCAATGCGTTCAAGTGCATGAGCTACACTCTCTTTAGCACCTGCAGGAGTTATAGTCATAAACTGTGCCTTACGTTGAAGGTCTTTAATTGTGGCTGCACCACAGTAGGTCATGCCAGAACGTATTCCTCCCATAACATCTCTAATGATCTCTACAACAGAACCTTTTACTACAACCTCTATAGCGATGCCTTCTGCAGTTTTCCACTCAGCCATAGAACCCATAAAGTCTTCCTGAGCCTCTTTCGAAGCCATTCCACGAAAGACCTTGAAAGGTATTTGGCCACCATTGGGGTTTTGTCTGTATTTGGTTTCGCCAGGAGTCTCCTCGGAGCCAGCAAGCATTCCTCCAAGCATTACAAAGTCGGCTCCGGCAGCGAGTGCTTTCACAGCATCCCCTGGAGTCTTTATTCCTCCATCAGCAATCAGGGCGCGATCTACTTGTCTACACATCATTATTGCTGTCAGTTGTGGGACTCCAAAGCCAGTCTTGATTCTTGTAGTACAAACAGAGCCACCACCTATGCCTACTTTGATAACATCTGCGCCTGCTGCTGCTAGGTAGTCTGCACCTGCGTAAGTGGCTACATTGCCAGCAATTATCACTATATTGTCATTGTATTTCTTCCTAAGTGTTCGAATAGTTTGGTTTACTAATTTGGCGTGTCCATGAGCAACATCTACACAGACAATTTCAGCTCCTTCACTAATGAGAGCTTCTGCACGCTCGATCCCAGAAGCACCAACTCCAATAGAGACGCCTATTTGACTCTTCTTTTCAGCCTTGCGCAACTCTTCTACATTCTGTTCTATAGTCATAAAGCGGTGCAGAATTCCAAGTCCGCCAAGAGAAGCCATAGTGTTGGCCATAGCTATTCCTGTAATGGTATCCATATTCGAGCTGATAATAGGGATCTCAAACTTCTTGCTCCCAAGCATCACTTCTGTTGTTACATCTTGTCGTGAACGGATTCCGTTGTAGTTTGGAATAAGCAGAACATCATCGAAGGTCAAACCATGAATAAGATTCATCTTTACTTTCCTTGAAGTTTAGAAATTTGAGACTAGAGCGCAGAGATTTTACTCCAAAAGTTTTTTGATTCCAGAACTTTATTTTTTGTTTTGTCGTAGGTTGGTTGCAAAATCTAAACTTCTTCTCCAGTTTTTCCGAGGTAAAAAACAGATGTTCTGTCCAAGATGTGGTCAGCAACAAACTTCTTCTGAGATCCACTTCTGCTCAAGGTGTGGGCTTCAAATCAGTGGTGTAAGAAATCTCCTCAACAACTACCAGCAATCACAACTTCAGCCAGTATCACAGATGTTACCACAGTCGCCGCGCAAGAAAGGCATAAAGTTTGGAGCAAAACTACTTTTTGCAAGTATCGCAATCACTCCGATACTTTTCGGCATAGCGATAGCCGTAGACAACCCAGCCCCACTGATTCTACCTTTCACACTCTTTGTAGGTGGAATACTCAAGATGCTCTATGCAAGAATTTTTGAAGACGAGCTTCCAAAACTCGCTCTTGCTGCAGAACGTCCCGCTCCTCCACTCTATCCTCCACAGCGCGTGAGCCTTTTTGACCAAGACAGGGTAGACACGGCTGAGATGATACCCCCAAGTGAGAGAAGAGGGGTTTAGAAAAGCTTTGGATGAAGTCTAGGCAATATTTCAGAAGTTATAGACCGTTTACCGGCCTTCAATATAGATTTTGCGTGTGTTTTGAGTGCTTCGGCTTCATCGCCTCTTCCATCCAACCATGAGATGATTGTTAGTCCGTGCAGTGCAATAAGATCATCAGAGTTTATAAGTAGTGCTTGTCGAAAACAACTTTCGGCTTCACCTATTCGTCCATATTCAAGCATTAGTAGTCCCAATGCGCTGTAGTAGTGGCTACGGAGATCGTCGCAGTTTAATGCTATGCGCAGGTACCTTTCTGCTTTTGCCTTACTATTGATGTTCCAATAAAAGAGAGCTATTCGAAAGTAGTTCTTTGCCGAGCGTGGTGCAAGTGTGATAGCTTTTGAGAATGCCTCTTCGGCTTCAACCAATCTATTGGCGTTGTGGTAGATGATGGCAAGATTTATGTAGGCTTCTGAAGAGGTATCATCGTGCTTGAGTGCAAGTTTAATAAAATCTAGCGCACTGTTGTAGTCTTGTTCCATAAGCCTTACACAACTTTTTCCAATAAAAGCTTCTGTGCAAAACGGATTTACTCTAATGGCCTGCTCGTAAGCTTCAAAAGCCTCTTTTAGACGAAGGTCTGAAAGTGCTATATGCCCCAACCTCCAATATATCCCTGCGTCTGAAGGTTGGTAGCGTAGCGCAAGTTTCAGAACATCCTCTGCAGCCTTGTAGTTGTGTTTTTCACAGAAGAGTTCGGCAAAAGCTATGCGCGAGTGTATAAGTTCAGCATCGAGTCTCAGAGCTTTGCTCAGATACTCTTGGGTCTCTTTGCGCCGCCCAGTAGTGTGATAAGTAAGTGCTAAAGCCTCAATTGCAAGCGGCCAGTCTGGAAGAAAGTCTAGTGCCATCTGAAAGCTTCTCACAGCTTGATCGTAGAACTCTTGTTTTCTCGAAGCTTGACCCATACAGAAGGATTGGCCTGCAGCCAGCATATTGCTCTCTTTAGATTTACGTTGGTGAGCAAAATAGTCTGTAGCTTCTACCCAGATGCTATATGTCTGGCGTTGCCATGCGGCAGAGTCACTACGGTAGGCTCTTATAACAGAATGTTCTTCTATATGCTTAAACATTTTGAGATCGTCTTTAGAATTTATCGCCTAAGAGCTTTTAAGAACTTGGCATTTATGCCAAGGCTAGAAAAGCGGATCACCTGTAAAGGAGATAAAATCTGGTCTAATTTTGATAGCGTGTGCTAAGCATTAGCATTGTGAATAAAATATAAAATTATGTTGCAAGCTTACAAATATCAACTTAAAAGCAGCAAAGCCACAACAGAGAAGCTTAATGGCACATTGGATATATGCCAAGAACTATACAACGCTGGCTTGCAGAAGAGAAGCTTACAAACTCTGTGGAATCACCTATCTAATGCAGGCTCAGCAACTACCAGCAATCAAAGAAAGTAGAGCTATTGAAAGGCAAACCTTCTCATCAGAGAGTTCTTTT
>JAEUQL010000326.1 GCA_016789295.1 Blastocatellia bacterium
TATTTAGGGTGGGATCTTCAGTTATCTGATAGGTTTTAAGCTCTTTGTATAATTAGTTCTACTATTTTGCAGAGAGATTTTAGACTAAAGGAGGGGGATGAGTGAGTCAGTCTATAGAAATTGAACAGAATGATAATGCAGCAGAAGGCAGAAGGTATAATTCAACAGTTTTGGAGTCTTTTAGCAAGGCTATGGAGTTTTTCAATTCACAGAAATATTCCAATGCTAAAGAAATATTTGAGTCTATTTTGTTGGAGCGTTCGCTCGATACAGAGATAGGGTCACGTGCAAGAACTTACATTGCGATCTGTCAAAAAAAATTGAAGACGAGTATAGTAGAACCGCAAGCTCCCGAAGAACTTTATGCACAAGGCATCTATGAGCTGAACCGTGACAGCTTAGAGAAGGCTGTAAAGTATCTTGAAGCTGCATTGGCATTTAACCCGAATGGAGCACACATCCTTTACGCTCTTGCTGCTGCAAAAGCAAGAAGTGGAAGTAAAGAAGAGGCTATTGAGTATTTGCGCCGGTCTATTGAAAATGACCAGAGCAGTCGCAATCGTGTAGGAGCAAGAAGAGACCCTGATTTTAGTAGTCTCTTTGATAATCCTGAATTTCAACGCATGATCTCTTCAAGCCATATTCAAGACTACTCGGTTGATGAGGAGGATTTGGACGACGAAGAATCAGAAAGTGAAGAAGAATAGTTAAATAGCAGAGAGTTTTTTAGGCAGGCCGGAGAGCTTTGTTCAAGCTCCGGCCTTTCTCTTTTGGTCTCTTTCGGACAGGGCTGTTAACATTTCTTCTCCAAACAAATAGAATAGGCAGATTGTCATTAAGGAAGGGTTATAAGGAGGTTCTAGCAGATATGCAGCCACCTCTATACGTCAACTTTGTTTCTATTGGAGGAGGGACAGGGCTTTCCAGCTTGCTATCGGGGTTGAAAGCTTTTGTAGCTGATGGAAAGAGTGAGGAAAGTGATCAATCGACTTTAATAAAAATGCTCACGGCTGTAGTTACAGTTACTGATGATGGTGGTTCTTCAGGCAGGCTACGAGAAGAATTTCACATACTGCCTCCAGGTGACATTAGAAACTGTCTTGTAGCACTTTCAGAAGATGAAAAGTTGTTAGCAAAGCTCTTTCAGTATCGTTTTTCTGGTAATGGAGAACTGCATGGCCACAGTTTTGGTAACCTTTTTCTGACAGCACTTACCGGAGTAACAGGTGATTTTCTTGAAGCTATAAAGCTATCGAGTGAAGTTTTGGCAATTCGCGGACGTATCTTTCCTTCAACAGTAACAGATGTTGCACTAATAGCTGAACTTGAGAATGGGCAGATTGTTAGTGGAGAGACAAATATTTCCCGTTCTCGTTCTAGAATAAAGCGCATTCGACTATCACCAGAGCATTGCTTACCATTGGAAGAGACGTTGAGAGCTATTGAGTCTGCAGACATGATCACTCTTGGCCCTGGTTCTCTCTACACCAGTATTATTCCTAACCTTCTTGTTGAAGGCATTCCAGAGGCTATATCTCGTTCTAAAGCAACAAAGGTCTATATTTCTAACATAATGACACAACCAGGTGAAACAGATGGCTTTACAGTACAGGCTCACGTAGAAGCTCTATTGGCTGCTGCACCACAGCTAAAACTCGATTACATAGCTATAAACTCTGGAGCTATTTCGCAGTCTCAAAAAGCTTCTTATGCAAGTGAAGGAGCCATTCAGATAGGGCTTGAGGAGCTTGAACAGCCATTTATTACTTCTAGTGGCTCTACTGTCTCGCTAGTGACAGGAGATTTTTTAGACGAGTCGGAAAAGGTTCGTCATTCACCCCGAAAATTGGCAGAAGCACTACTGAAACTTTGTGCTGCAAAGAATTAAAATTTTGTCGATTAAGCACGGGTAGAGGTTAAAAGATAATAGGTTATAGAAAGGATAAAGAATGAAACTGAACGTCTTGATCATGGCTGCGGGTCTTGGAACTAGAATGAAATCTAAAAAAGCGAAAGTACTTCATAAGCTTGCTGGACAGCCTTTGGTAAATCACGTTTTCAAAACGGCTTCCAGTCTCTTACCAGCAAAGGTAGTAGTAGTTGTTGGATATCAAGCAGAAATTGTACAAGAAGTTTTATGCCAATTTCACCAAAAACTTTCTGCTACTACTGCTCCAATACTGGATTTTGCTACACAATCAGAGCAATTGGGTACAGGCCATGCGGTAATGATGGCTCGTGAACATTTTGCAAAAGATGTAGGTTCATTGATAGTTCTGTCTGGAGACGTTCCTTTAGTTTCGGTTGACTGTCTCAAACAATTGGTTCAATTACACGAACAGGCTAACGCTGCAGCAACAGTTTTGACAACACACTTAAATAACCCTACTGGCTATGGACGCATTGTTAGAAATAGTGAGGGTTATTTTGAACAGATAGTGGAAGACCGAGATGCAACTAGTCTGCAGAGAGAGATAAAAGAGATAAACAGTGGCATCTATTGCTTCAACTTGTCACTTCTTTTTGATGCGCTAAGTAAACTTTCTCCAGTAAATGCTCAAGGTGAATATTATTTGACAGATACACTTTCAATTTTACGAAAAGAAGGTCATAAAATAGCTGTAATTATGTCGGCTGATTCAGAGGATGTGCTTGGAATCAACACTAGATCCGAGCTTGCTAGTCTTGAAAAAAGACTACGCAAACGCAAAGTTGATAGATTGATGGCTTCTGGGGTTACTTTTCTCGATCCAGATTCGGCTTTTATAGATGATGAAGTAGTAATTGGTTGCGATACGGTTATATATCCACAAGTAATAATTGAAGGAGCTACATTGATTGGTGAAGGTTGCACAATAGGGATGGGGGTTCACATCTCGTCGAGCAGTCTTGGTGACGGCGTAACAGTTCGTAATCACTCTATAGTTGTGGACAGCCAACTAGCCAATCGAGCTAGTGTAGGCCCATTTGCACACTTGAGAATGAATACACATATAGCTGAGAATGCAACTATTGGTAACTTTGTTGAAATCAAAAACTCTTCTATTGGCAAAGGCACAAAGGCAATGCACCTGTCATATGTTGGAGATGCAACAATCGGCAATAAAGTCAACATAGGTGCTGGCACAGTAACCTGCAATTATGATGGCAAGCAGAAACACAGAACTGTAATTGAAGATAATGTAAAGATAGGCAGTGATACCATGCTTGTTGCTCCAGTTAAAGTTGGTCAAGGCTCAATGACTGGTGCAGGCAGTGTTGTTACAAAAGATGTAGCCGAAAACTCTCTTGTTGTTGGTGTTCCGGCAGTTGTAAAGAAGAAATTAGATGAATAACAGTAATATTGAGTACATGAAAGAGGCTTTGCGCCTGGCTTCTCTTGGGCGCGGACAGGTTAGCCCAAATCCAATGGTTGGGGCAGTAATAGTTAAAGATGGTCAAATTGTAGGCAGTGGCTATCACCGTTATGAACTCTTCAAACATGCCGAAATATGTGCACTTGAAGAAGCAGGAGAGAGAGCAAAAGGAGCAACGGTTTATGTAAGCCTTGAGCCTTGCTGCCATTATGGGCGCACCCCACCTTGCACAGAAGCTTTAATTCATGCTGGAGTAAGACGAGTTATTGCGGCTATTAAAGACCCAAACCCGAAAGTTGCAGGCAGAGGTCTTGAAGCAGTTCGTTCTGCTGGAATTGAAGTGGAGTTTGGGCTTTGTGAAGAAGAAGCCAGAAAACTTAATGAGAAATTTATTAAGTTTATTTTGACAAATCGTCCTTTTGTGCACTTGAAAGTAGCTGCATCACTGGATGGTAAGACTGCAACCCGAACAGGCGATTCAAAATGGATTACTGGTGAGCAAGCGCGTTATGCTTCACAGAAGCTTAGATATGAATATGACGCAATCTTGGTTGGTGTTGGTACTGTACTTGCGGATAATCCAGAGTTGACGATGCGTCTTGAAAAACTGCGTCATAAACCTCTTAAGCGGGTTGTACTAGATAGACGACTTCGCACTCCTGCAGATGCAAAACTTATTTCCAACGAAGCACCAACAACTATTTTTGCAAGCCTTCCTGCTGCAACGGCTTTTCACACAGAGACAGGGTTAAAAAAGAAGCTCCATTTACTTAGCAACAAGGGGGTAGAAGTAGTCTTTGACTCTGGTGAATATGTCTCTCTTGGATTTGTTCTGGATGAACTTGCTTGTAGACAAGTTACCAGCCTGATAGTTGAAGGTGGCTCGGATACTGCTGGAAGATTTCTCGCTGAGAAGCTTGTAGACAAAGTGAGCTTTTTTATTGCTCCAAAACTCATTGGAGGCCGTGCTGCTACACCAGCAATTGGTGGAGAAGGGTTTGCGTCACTTTCACAATCTCTGGAATTAGATCGTATAGAGATACTGCGTCATGGCCAAGACATAGAACTGACAGGATATCCAAAATAGATTCCCTCCTATAGCTTATAAACCAAACTGTTTATAAATTCTTATAGCTAACGGTAAACTGCTATTAATTAAGCTGCTAACAACGCCTAGTAAGACAGAATTACTCTAACCTACTCAATTCACAAGATTTCTTCTTTAGGCTAGTGTTAGCATTGATCATCAAAGTTATCTACTCATCATCTAGATAAAAGTATTATTTGGCTAGGAAACAATAAAGAAACTTATATGTTTAAATAATTTTTTTAGGAACTAAAGATGCTTTTTAACGTTGATCTACTCTGTAAAAAACATGTTAAAAAATTTAAAAAAGTTGTTGACAGTAAAGTTTTCCTGAATATAGAATGCAGCCAACTTAAAGAAACTACTCAATAGAAATTACTGTAGTATTGAGCGTTGTATGCTATCCTCTATCTTATTTAAAATAAGATAGTTGTAGGTTTAGCATTAAAAATTAAATATATAACAAAATGTAATCTAACTCTAGCTATTTTATATTATAGCAGGTTAAAACGAGTTAGTTTATATTGCTCTCATTTCTTAGAAGTTT
>JAEUQL010000327.1 GCA_016789295.1 Blastocatellia bacterium
TCAAACATGATTATGGGAGAGACAGCAGAGAAGCTTGCAACAGAACTGGGGATCAGCCGTCGTGAACAGGACGAATATGCGCTACTTAGCCAAGAACGTGCGGCTTCTTCAATAGCTAAAGGAAGATTTAAGGATGAGATCTGCCCAGTTCAAATTACGGACAAGAAGGCAACTATAGACTTCGTTTGTGACGAGCATGCGCGTTCAAAGACAGTAATAGAAGATTTAGAGAAACTTTCTCCTGTCTTTTCTAAAACAGGAACCGTAACAGCAGGCAACTCAAGCGGTATTACAGATGGTGCTGCTGCACTAGTACTACTTTCAGAAGATGCTCTGAAAAAGAATGGGGTAGAACCGCAAGCCAGAATAGTAGACTACACCATTGTGGGTGTAGAACCATCTGTTATGGGAATAGGCCCGGTTCCGGCTGTCGAACAGTTGATGGCACGAACAAAGCTCTCACTCGATCAGATAGATCTTGTTGAACTTAATGAAGCTTTTGCTGCACAAGTTCTGGCCTGTTTACGGTCTCTACCTATAGACAAAGAGAGGCTTAATGTTAATGGTGGGGCGATAGCTATAGGCCATCCAATAGGTGCTACAGGCACAAGAATTGTTGTAACACTTTTACATGAGCTGGCGAAAAGAAAAGGTCGCTATGGACTTGCCACACTCTGCATCAGCGGTGGGATGGGAATAGCTCTTTTAGTTGAACGGATGTGAGGAATATGCTCGATATGCTCAAGAGAATATTGGCAATTATAATGGTGCCAATTCAAGTTCTGCTGCTGATACTGATGCTTCCTTTACTACTAGTTTTTGGTTCTGGACTTCTAAACGTGATGGTTCCACCCAAACCACGCCGACCTTCTCCACCACCAGATGAAGATGAAGAAGAGATCAAAGAGTCTGATTAAAAAGTTTGGGAGTAGTATATGATTTGTCACCGTTGCAAAGCAGAGATAGCAGTAAATGGTAGGCCAATGCGGTCTGATGTCTGTATAAGCTGTGGGTCAGATCTGAAAGCCTGCCTAAACTGCAACCTCTATGATCAGTTTTCACCAAACCAGTGCCGTGAACCATATTCTGACCCAGTACGTGATAAAGAGAAGGCCAATTTCTGTGACTTCTTTCAACCCAACCAGAAGCGAAACGATCCTTTTGGTAGTCCACCAAAGTCGAAAGCAGATCAGGCCAGAGAAGCTTTCAATAACCTTTTTAAGAAATCTTAAATGATTCAGATTGATGGAAACCACCTGACTCTTGCACAGGTCGATGCAGTAGCAAGAGGCATAGAGAAAGTAGAAATCTCGGTAGAAGCCCATAAACAGATAGTTGCTTCAAGGGCTGTTATTGAAAAGATTTTGGCTTCTGGACAAGTAGTTTATGGGGTAAATACTGGCTTTGGAAAGCTCTCCGATGTAACCATTCCTGTCGATAAACTGCGAGATCTACAGATTAATCTAGTTCGTTCTCACGCCTGTGGTGTTGGAGAACCTTTGACAGAAGCAGAGTCAAGGGCAATGCTGCTGCTACGAGCAAATGTCTTAGCTAAAGGCTACTCTGGTGTTCGTTTGGAGCTTGTAGAGGCTCTGTGCAACCTGCTCAACTACAATATTACACCTGTAATTCCAGCAAAAGGCTCTGTGGGAGCAAGTGGAGATCTTGCTCCTCTGGCTCACCTTGCACTCACTCTGATAGGTGAAGGAGAAGTGTTTTTCAAGGGTGAAAGGCTACCAACCAAAACTGCTCTTGCAGCAAGTGGTCTTGAGGCCATAAAACTTGAAGCCAAGGAAGGGCTGGCACTTGTAAATGGTACTCAAGCGATGGCTTCGCTTGGAAGCCTCCTGATCCTTCAAGCTGAAAGACTGGCAGAGCTTGCAGATTTAGCTGGTGCTATGTCGCTTGAAGCTCTTCATGGTACTTCACGAGCTAGTGACCAAAAGATACAAATGGTTAGACCTCATGCTGGACAGAAGCTTGTTGCTGAAAAGATCATTGCTTTTACAGAAGGCAGCCAGATAATGGAATCGCACAAAGAGTGTCGTCGTGTGCAAGATGCTTACAGCTTGCGCTGTATACCTCAAGTGCATGGAGCAGCACGTGATGTATTAGCTCACGTCAGAAGTGTTTTTGAAATAGAGATAAACAGTGCTACCGACAACCCATTGGTCTTTCCAGAGACAGAAGAGGTTATTTCTGGAGGAAATTTTCATGGTGAACCTTTGGCACTAGCTCTTGACTACTTAGCACTTGCAATGACAGAACTTGGAGCAATTTCAGAAAGGCGTATAGAACGATTGGTCAACCCAGACCTTTCAGAACTCCCAGCATTTCTTGTTCCTAACCCTGGAATGTGTTCAGGACTAATGATAGTTCAAGTTATGGCAGTTGCACTACAGGCTGAGAACAAGATACTATCCCACCCAGCTTCTGTAGATTCACTTCCAACTTCGGCCAACAAAGAAGATCACGTAAGCATGGGGATGACATCTGCACTCAAACTTAGAACAATAGTTGAAAACATAGAAACAATTCTTGCAAGCGAGCTTCTGGCAGCTTCTCAAGCTCTCGGTTTCTTGTTGCCTCTCAAGCCTGGAAGAAAAGTTGCCGCAGCTTACGATTTGATTCGAGCAAATGTAGACTTTATACAAGAAGATATAGTAGTTGCAGAAAGTATTGCAAAAGTAAGGGCTATTTTGCCAGAATTGATCAGTCTTTCCTTAAAAGGGTAGTTTAATGTCAGATCATAAGAATATAAAGAAACTTTTCGAGATGCTTTTCAAACCTCATCCATGGCACGGCATACCAACAGGTGATTCCGTACCTGACCTGCTCAACGCCTACATAGAGATAGTTCCTACAGATACAGTCAAATATGAGATAGACAAAAAATCTGGACACCTTAAACTAGATAGACCACAAAAGTACTCAAACCTCTGTCCAACTCTCTATGGCTTTATTCCTCAAACATACTGCGGCAAGAATGTTGGTGATTACTGTGCAGAACAGACAGGATACCAAGGAATAGTTGGAGATGGTGACCCTTTGGATGTCTGCGTTTTAGCCGAGCGGCCTATTTCACACGGCGATATTCTGCTTAAGGTTATTCCTATAGGTGGCTTAAGAATGATTGACGGCAATCAGGCAGACGACAAGATCGTTGCTGTACTTCGTGATGATGCTCTGTATGGCCAATGGCGCGAAATAAGTGCCTGTCCACAATCGCTCATAGACCGCTTGCGCCACTATTTTCTAACATACAAAGAGATGCCTGTCACACCAAGACCTCGTGTGGAAATTACCCATATATACTCTCGTGCTGGAGCCATTGCTGTAATAGAAGCAAGTATCAAAGACTATAAAGAAGAGTTTGGCGATCCAGACAGACGCCTTGATGAACTCTGTGCAATGGTTACACAAACAAAAGCTGAAGTCTAGTAGTATGCAAGGATCTATTTGACTCAAGTCGCTTAAAAGTACCTTTTGGGGCTTGACTATTCTTCATAAGTATTTTCTTATACGTTATGCGCCAAAGTTACTTAAAGCTTACTTTATTAGTAAGTAATTGCTGGAGAAAGTAGCTGAGTTTTACTCTCAATCAGCCTCTTTTTGATCGTCTTGGTTTTTTAAATCCCGAAGATATCTCGTCCCAACCCGATCAATCTACCCCATTGAACAGCATTACTTTGTATGAACCAATAGTTGAAAATGGGGTTAATTCTTCTAGCCCTACAACTAGCCCTACAACTAGTCCTTCAACAAGTTTACTACAAGTAACTGTTAGAGAAGGGACTTCATACACACAGGCAGACCACTATCGTGCTTTACTACTGCAGCAGACTAGACCTGTAAGAGTTACTGAGAAGGTCACACGAGAACCTCAACTTGGTCAGATCACTGTAGTGCAAGCAGAAGATGTCAAGAAAGCTATTAAAGATTTTGTGCCAAATAAGAATAAGCTGAGCATAGATCCTGCAAAGATATTTGATAATCAGAAAAAGGAGTTTCGCCCAGCCAACGAGGCAGAAAGAAAAGACAAACATAGCTTGCTACTTATTGACATAAATGGTCAGAAAACACCATTGGCAAAATTCTTTGAGAAGGCACCAGATGGAAAATATTACATATTGGAACGAGGAGCTTCTGAAAGAGAGTTTCTTCAAATAATTCAAGAATTGCCTGCAGCACAACAGGAAGGGGCAAAGGCTTGGGCTGCACGCAATCAGATTTTTGACGAATCTGGAAAGGTAAAACAGACACAAGTAGTTGCAGTAAAAGCTATGAAGACTGTGGAACAGATGTCTTCTGAAGAGAAGCTTGCAGCTACCATAAAGCTTGCTCTAAAGAAGCTTCCTGATGACGTGGCAGAGAAGTTGAAAGGTTTATTGACACCAGAAAACTTAGTGATAATGACTGGTGTAATAACAGTCTGGGCTGCTTCACATCTTATCGGGGCAGGTGAAATTGCTGATGTTGTGTTACTTGCTGCTGGACTGGCTTTTTTGGGTGCAGATGGAATAGCAGCAGGGCGCGATCTTTATAGATCCCTGCGATTTGAAAACCCAGCAATTGATTGCGGGGATGAAAAATCGCACCGCAATAGCGGTAACCATCTACTATAAACAGACACTGATAAATAGTTGCAAATAGTGATTTTTTTAGTGCCATATGAAATATGGAGACCAAGAATACAAGAGACAGTGTTTACAGCATCGCATATCATTTGGTATTGGTAACTAAATATCAGCAAAGTGTTTTGACGGGTGAGATGCAAAATGGTCTGAAAGAAATTCTAAACCTGAGCATAGTTTTGAAATATTGAAGCAATGCCGGATGATGTTCACTGTTTCATTAATGGTGCGGCTAAATATGCACCATCAGATATTGTTAAGATCTGAGTATCAGCACGGCGGATGTTTCAACGCTACCCAACGCTGAAAATAAAGGGCATTTGTGGCATGCGAGCAGCTATA
>JAEUQL010000328.1 GCA_016789295.1 Blastocatellia bacterium
AGAGATGAGAGCTTGAGTGTAAGGGTGGAGAGGCTTGCTATATATCTCATCGGCATTTGCAAGCTCAATTATCTTACCCAAATACATTACAGCTATACGACTGCTCATATATCTAACAGCACGTAGATCGTGAGATATAAAGAGATAGGTTAGACCAAAATCTTTCTGCAACTGCTGCAGAAGATTCATTATCTGAGCTTGAATAGAGACATCGAGAGCTGCAATAGGTTCATCTGCAACTACAAAGTCTGGATTAAGAGCAAGAGCACGGGCAATACCTATGCGTTGGCGTTGTCCACCAGAAAACTCGTGTGGGTAACGTTTGATAAATTTAGGGTTTAGACCGACTGTGTTCATAAGCTCTTGAACACGTTTTTGCAGATCTTTTTCTCCACCAAAAGTTTCTATTGGTTCACTAATAATATCACCTACAGTCATTCGAGGGTTGAGCGAAGCATAAGGATTTTGAAAGATCATCTGCAAGTGTCGGCGATAGGGGCGCACCTGTTTTTCAGGCAGCTTTGCAAGGTCTGTTTTTTTGAAAAGGACTTTTCCATCAGTAATCTTTACAAGCTGTAGAATGGCTCTTCCTGTGGTCGATTTGCCACAACCCGATTCACCAACAAGACCAAGAGTTTCACCTTTAGAGACTTCAAATGATACTCCATCAACAGCTCGCACAACTTTAGGTTTTGTTCCCAACAGTCTATCTATCAACTCACCACCACTAACTGTAAAGTGTACCTTTAGATTTTGAATCGATAACAGTTTGTCTGTCATGAATTGTCCTTTAATCTTTAATGTTTATCAGAGTCCAAAAGGCTTTTTTGAAAAGAAGCCTTCTGCAAGATCTAAGAAAAGCCAAGGGGTAGCAGAGAGCTTTTAACTCTCCAGCCAACAAGTAAAATAGTGCTCATTATTAACATTTTTAACAGGTGGATATTCTTTACACTTCTCTGTAGCATAACTGCAACGTGTAGCGAATGGGCATCCAGGAGGCAAATTTGCCAGATCTGGAGGAAGACCTGGAATCTGGAAAAGTAGTGTTTGATCTGACTGTGGGTCTGGTACAGATCGGAGTAATCCTTTGGTGTAAGGGTGGTGAGGATTGCTAAAAAGCTCTTCTGTGGGAGCATATTCAACTATCCTTCCTGCATACATCACCGCTATGTTATCAGTCATTCCAGCTACAACACCAAGATCGTGTGTTATCAGAATGACAGAAGTTCCTGTTTTCTCTTTCAATTCTTTGATCAAATCCAGGATCTGCGCTTGAATGGTTACATCCAGTGCTGTAGTTGGCTCATCTGCTATTAATAACTCCGGCTTACACGAAAGAGCCATTGCAATCATGACGCGCTGGCGCATTCCACCAGAGAACTGATGTGGGTAGTCGTCTATCCGTTTTGCGGCGTCTGAGATACCTACAAGCTCAAGCATCTCTACTGCTCTCTTGTGTGCTTCTGCTCTGCTAATACCTTCGTGCAAACGTGTAATTTCCATCAACTGATCACCAACACGCATAAAAGGGTTGAGAGAAGTCATAGGGTCTTGAAAGATCATTGCTATGCGCTTACCACGTATCTTGCGCATCTGCTCTTTAGAAAGGTGACTGAGCTGCACACCATCAAAGATTATCTCACCAGAAACTATCTTTCCTGGAGGATAAGCAATCAACCTCATTATTGAAAGGTTTGTTACAGATTTACCAGATCCAGATTCACCAACAATTCCAAGAGTCTGCCCACGCTTCAGATCAAAAGAGACTCCATCGACAGCTTTTACTACACCATCTTCACTGTAAAAATAAGTTTTTAGCTCACGAACTGAAAGTATTGTCTCTGAAGCCATCTTCTCTCCTACTCTTTTCTACTCTGTGGATCGAGTGCATCACGAAGTCCATCACCAAGAAAGTTGAGACTAAAAAGTGTTATTGCCATCATTACACCTGGAAAGATCAACTGCCAAGGAAATACAGAAATAGAACTTATGCCGTCATTCACCATTGTGCCCCAGCTTGAAAGTGGTGGTTGCACACCCAGACCAAGAAAACTCAAAAATGCTTCTGAAAGCATTGCAGAAGGTATTGTCAGTGTAGTGTAAACAACTACAGGTCCAAGTGTATTTGGTACGATATGGCGAAAGATTATTTTTGGTGTTGATACACCCACTGCACGGGCTGCCTCAACAAACTCTTGGTTTTTTAGTGAAAGAACTTGACCACGAACTATTCTTGCCATTGTTAACCAAGAGACAGCTCCAAGTGCAATAAAGAGCATAGTTATATCTTTACTAAAGAATGCTAAAAGAACTATTACTAGAAAGATATAAGGGAGCGAGTAGAGAATATCTACAATGCGCATCATCAGTTCATCCACATAACCACCAAAGTAACCAGAAACTGCACCATAAGTAACACCTATGACGAAGCTTACTGCTGTAGCTACTAGCCCAACCATCAGTGATATTCTTCCTCCAACCAGTGAACGAACAAATATGTCTCTACCAAGAGTATCTGTACCAAACCAGTGTGAAAAAGTTGGTGGTTGATTGGTAATATTTAGGTCTATCTGGTCATAAGAATAAGGTGAAAGCATAGGTCCAATTACTACAGCTATTGATATTAGAATTAAAGTTACTGCACCAAAAAGGGCTAGCCTATTTTTCTTTAGCCTCTTCCAGGCATCTTGCCAAAGACTTGTTCCTTCCACCAGTTCAACCAGTTGGGTTGTTTGATTCATAAATTTTACTCTCTATTTGTAACTGATTCTTGGGTCTAATAGACCAAGAACAATATCAACCAAAAGATTCATTACTATAAGGGCTATAGAGATAAATAGTGTTATTCCCATTACTACAAAGTAGTCACGAGAGTTTGCTGCTTCAATGAAAATGTTGCCTAAACCTGGCACAGCAAAGATCCGCTCAACTACTATAGTTCCAGACAGCAGAAAAGCCAGTGCTGGACCTGTAAATGAGACAACCGGCAGGATGCCGCCTCTTAGCGCGTGTCGCATCACTACTGCACTCTCAGATAGACCCTTGGCTCTTGCAGTGCGTATGTAGTCAGCTCCAAGTACTTCAAGCATGCCACTTCGTGTAAGTCTTGCAATATAAGCAATGTAAACGACTGAAAGTGTCACAGCCGGTAAAATTAAGTGGCGCATCTCACCCCATCTTGCTGGAGGCAAGATATAGAGAGTCAAAGAGAAGAGGATAATCATTATTGGCCCAAGAACAAAAGTGGGGGTAGAAACTCCAAGCATTGCTGTAGCCATTGACAGATAATCTACAAGTGAATTCTGCTTTACTGCTGCAATTATACCAAGCGGGAGTCCTACAAGAAGTGCTATAAAATATGCAGTAAAGCCCAAAAGCAGAGAGTTTGGTAAGTGTTCCCAAATAATATCATTTACACTTCTACCTACATAGCGTGTTGAAGGCCCAAGGTTACCTTTAACAACACCCTTAAGATAGTTGAAATATTGAATATGTAACGGTTTGTCTAGTCCATACTGACGATTGAGTGCCTCTATAACCTGTGGCTTAAAACCTTTCTCACTGGCAAATGGACTACCAGGAGCTTTTCTGAGAAGAAAGAAGGTTATTGTAACAATGATAAGTAGCAGAGGAACCATTCCTATAAGCCTTCGGCTGATGAGCTTGAGCATCTATTGCCTCCTGCGCTCTGTTGAAGCTGTATTAAGTTCTGGCTTCCAGTTTGTGTCTATTGAGACATATTTCATCGGGTGTATGTCAAAAAGATTCTCATACCAACCCTCTACGAAAGGTTTCTGTAAATAGCTCATGCCATAGTGGTATAGAGGGATTATTGGCATTTCGTCTACCAGCATCTGTTCTACATCTTTAAGCATCCGCATACGCTTTTCTCTGTCTGGTTCACTGTTAGCCGCATCTAGTAGCGATTTGTATTTCTCGTCTGTCCAGCCACAGTGATTGTTTGGTGACTTGGTTGCAAAAAGCTCAAGAAAAGCGTTTGGGTCAAGATAGTCACCCTGCCAAGCATCACGACAGACATCAAAATCCCTGTTTTCCCAACGAGCTTGGAAAGTTTGCCACTCTTCGTTCTGCAGTTCTACATTAATTTTGAGCGTCTCTTTCCACATTCGCTGAACTGCTTCGGCTATTTGGCGGTGTGCATCTGAAGTATTGAAATAGATAGTGATCTTTGGGAAACCTTTCCCTTCTGCAAATCCTGCTTCTGCAAGCAGTTGCTTAGCTTTTTCTGGATCATAGGTTTCACCTTTTGCCGACTCATAACCAGCAACTCCAGATGGAACAATAGAGGTAGCGGGAACATCACCTTTGCCTATCAGCTTGTCTGTAATTGCTGCTTTATCTATCGCAAGATTGAGTGCACGTCGAACACGTAGGTCTTTGAAAGGCTCTTTTGCAACATTTATGCTGTAGAAATAAGTGGTAAAGACTGCTCCTTTTCTATAGTCCTTCTTATGCTTGAGTACTTTAAGAAAAGGAAGAGGAATGCTACCCGTCTGCATTGTATATACATCGCCTGCTTTATAGAGATTGAGACCCGTTGAGTTGTTCTCAAGATGTATAAATAGTACCTTGTCAAGCTTTACAGAAGCAGCATCCCAATATGTACTATTTTTTACTGCAACTACTTGACTGTAAGGTGTATGTTCAACGACTTTGAAAGCTCCATTACCAACTATATTTTCAGGACGAGTCCACTTGTCACCATATTTCTCAATTATCCATTTTGGGAGAGGTGCAAAAATGTAGTGGCTTGTCATTTTGTCAAAGAATGCCGTAGGGCGTTCCATCTCTACTTCCAAAGTAAAGTCGTCTAAAGCACGTACACCCAGTTCAGAAGCATCTTTTTGACCCTTTGATATTGACTCGGCATTTTTGATGTAGTAGAGCAGTGAGACGTAAGGTGCAGCAGTTTCTGGCTTTACCCC
>JAEUQL010000329.1 GCA_016789295.1 Blastocatellia bacterium
TGCAGCCCCAATGAACACACCTTCTATTGTCTTCCCACCCCACAAGTACATCAGTACCCAACCTGCAATAAATGGGACTATAACACCAAGGATTGCTGTCAAAAGAGCTTTTCCACCTACTTTGAAAAGTGCTCCAGGGTTGATCTCTAGTCCAACAGTAAAAAGAAGCAGTATTACTCCTATTTCAGCCATAGCATTAGTAAAGTCAGACTGTTTTACTAGTGCTAGCATACTTGGTCCTATAAGCACACCTGCTAGGATCTCGCCTACAACAGCAGGCTGTTTCAATCGTTCAAAGATCTCTGCTGCCAGTTTGGCGGCTGTGAAAATGATAAATAGTGAGACTAGAACTTCTGCATGTGCAGACGCAAAAAAAGCAAAAAAATTCATTATCATCTCTCTAGATCTCCATATCCTGAGTTTAATAGTTCAAATGGCTTTCAACACTGGTAGTAGCACGATATTACTTAATTTCTACTTGACAAAATATAAGTCTCACTTATATTTTTGATGTCACAGATATATCAATTCAAAATATCACTGTCAATCAAAATAGTAGAAGTTTCAGGAGAAACTGATGAATCTTGCAGCAAGCGAAGGCTCTTTGGGCCAGTTAAAGCCTGTAAATAGAGAAGTTTGGATCAAGCGTCGTCCAGTAACAGAGGTAGGTCGTCGCATAGTAGGTGCGTCAGTAGAAGAGTTTGCACAGAAAGGGATATTGGGTGCACGTGTAGCAGAGATTGCACACAGAGCTGGTACAACCGATCCTACATTTTATCGTTACTTCATAGGTATAAAGCAGGCTGCGCTTTTTATTATGAGTGAATATTACTGGACAAGGTTGAATGTCAGGCTTGCACACTATTTAGAAGTAACAAAAGATCCATTACGTCTCTTTGAGGCCACTGTAGATGCACTAGTACAGTCGTCATCAGACGATCCAGACTATCCATGGATATCAGAATCAAAAGTGTTTCAGATAGTGGTTGCACAAATGCGTAATCCTGCGCTGCTACCAGATTCTATGATGGATTCTGAATATATAGGATTTTTAACAAAGCTTGAGAACATTATAGCTATAGGTCAGAAAGAAAAGGTTTTTAAATCAAATCTGAGGCCAATGTTACTCTCTTCATTGCTAATTAATTCATTAAATAGCCTTCTTGTGCAAAAAAATATAGACTATCCGATCTTCAAAGTCGATATATCAGAAGTACAACAAACAGCTAGGTTAATAGTTGGTATAGGGTAAATCCTGAAAGTTAAGGAGGTTGAAATCTTGAGTAAGACAATTACACAATCTGCTAAGGTCGATCTACTTGAAAAATTGAGGAGTTACTGTTCTAAACAGCTTGGAGTTACTACAGAACGCAAGCAAGAGATATATATTGAACTTGCTGAAGTTGCTAGTCTAAAAAGTTTCATCTATTGGGTAGAGATAATTTTTGCTTGTGGAATCGCTACACTTGGTTTGGTACTTGGTAGTCCTGCGGTGATCATTGGTGCAATGCTCATATCTCCACTTATGGGGCCAATTCTTTCTGCAGGTCTAGCTTTAGCAACAGGAGATCTAGTTTTAGGTTTGAGAGTAATTGTAAAGTTACTTTTAAGCATATTTCTAGCAATAACCTTTTCTACAACACTAGTCGCCATATTACCTTTCAAAGAAATGACATCAGAGATTGCTGCTAGAACAGAGCCAAACACCTTAGATCTTTTTGTAGCACTCTTTTCTGGTTTTGTGGGTACTATGGCTATTTGTCGTGAAAGCAAGGGAGTAATGACGTCTATTCCAGGTGTGTCTATAGCTGTAGCACTTATGCCGCCACTATCAGTAGTTGGTTATGGAACAGGTCTAGCTCTCACTTTTGATAGTAGTGAAGGTTTGCGAATAGCTAGTGGTGGAGGGCTGCTTTTTCTTACAAATTTGGCTGCTATAACATTTGCAGCAATGCTGGTATTTTTGTTGATAAAAATAGATGTAGTATCAGTACGTGATCACATGCACGAATGGAAAGATGTTGAGAGTACAAAGATAAGAAATATTTTAAGCAGGCTTCACTTTCCTATGGGCTTTAGAAGAATAGGTGCATTACCAGGACGTTTTCTACTTATCTTTCTTTCCGTTGCTCTTGTGCTTGTACCACTCAACAGATCTTTTTCTAAATTAAAGATAGAAATCGAGCAGAAGCGGTGGAAAAATAGAGTCAGGCAATCGATCAACGATATATGGCAGCAGCAACTTGGCAAGCACACAACGGGTGAGAAACGGTCTTATCTTGATCAGGTTTTGGCATATGAAAATGAAGAAGGTTTTACTATACAACTTCGAGCTTTGACAAATAAACCTTCAAATGTTCAAGAAAAAGAACAGTTGAAGAAGTTGGTAGCTGCACAGCTTGGAAAACCTTTTGACAAAGTTAAGATAGATCTTATTGAGATCCCGACTACTGACGATCAATTCATAGCGCGTGAAGTGACAAAAATAGTTGAAACCGAATCTATATATAAAGTTGAGTCTAGGCTGAAAAATGCTCTCGAATCGGTTGCTAGTAGAATAATGTTACCACCACACGCCACTATGTTGAGTTTACGGTTGATTACAACTGTTGGTGAAAGCATGAAGCTGGAACTTGTATATTTAAGTGAGCGCAAAATAGATAGTGATGGAGAGACACTCCTAACAGAAAATGTAAAAAATTTAATTGGTACTTCAGTAGCTAAGATTGATTTTAAGCATATTCCTGTGGCTGCAGAACCTATTGTTTTTGAACTTAGCAGAGCAGAACTTACAGAAACAGCAGTTGAGACAGTTGATAATATAGGCAAAATTCTTAGAGAGTATACAGGGTTAAAAGTTGAAATTACAACTAACATTGTATTTCGAGAAAAGTCAGAACTAATTGATAAACGACGTTTGGCTGTAAGTAGTTATCTTGCTTCAAAATGGCAAGTTGCAGAAAACAGAATACGGTTCATAACAGGCATAGATCCAGAACGATCTGTCAAAATGGCTTTAAAGTTACAAGAAAGTTGAACTTTAACTTCCCAAAAGTAGGTACTAAAAGGCTTCTGGTCAGCCTTCGTGTTAACAACTATAGTGGGACTTAATCCTCCTTGATTGTGGCCAAACATAGCAGGTTGCACCAAAAGCCTTTTAGTACCTACTACGATACATTAACGAGTAGTTACATATGGAAAAAGAAAATAAACAGCAACTACTTAATCAAGGAGTTATTGGAAATGGGCGAGTACTTGCTCTAATTTCACCAACTAGTGCGATAGAGTGGCTGTGTATGCCTAGATTTGATTCACCATCTGTCTTCGGACGGTTATTGGATAGAGACAAAGGTGGGACTTTTCGGTTTCTGTTCAAAGGAGAAGAAATAACAGGACAACAACAGTATATTGCAAATACTAATGTTCTACTTACTAAGTTTGAACACGGAGATTTTATTTGGGAGTTAGTAGATTTTTCACCACGTATTCCTAAAGGTCTCACAGTCACTGTTCCTATACAGGTAATCAGAATTGTAAGGCCAGTCAGAGGACAACCAGTTCTGCAAGTGGACTTTAATCCAAAACCTGACTATGCACTTCAAACGGTTGATCTTGTGCAATTTACGCAAGGTATAGAATTCAAGCCTTTCTATCTAAACTCAAATCTACCCATGCCTTACATACTAAACAAGTGCAATTTTGTACTAGATCGTGCATATTTCTTTGTCTTCTCTTATGGCAGTTGTGCAGAAGACACCACAATGGCTAGTGTGGAACACGATCTTGAAGTCACAATAGCTGGATGGAGACAATGGGCGAAGACTTGTGCACTTCCAACTTTTGCTGCTGACAAAGTATTACGCTCTGCATTATGTTTGAAGCTTCATGTCTACCATGACACGGGCGCAATTATTGCTGCTGCAACCACTAGTATTCCAGAAGCCATGAATACACCAAGAACATGGGATTACCGTTATTGCTGGCTTCGCGATGCAGCTTTTGTAGTGGAAGCACTGCGTCGTTTAAGCCATCTTAGCGAAGGAGAACAATTTATACATTTTCTGCGCGACGTAGCTGAATCTGGCTCACTTCAGCCGCTTTATGGGATAGATGGTAGGCGAGATCTTCAAGAAAAAATGCTACCTCATTTGTCAGGTTTTAATGGTAATGGTTATGTAAGAATAGGTAATGCTGCATCGCTACAAGTACAGAATGATTTGATGGGAGAATTGGTTCTCTGTTTAGAGACACTACTGTCAGATACAAGAATAGTTGATTGTGAACCAAATAGCTTTTTTAAGTTAATAGAGTTTCTTGTTGAAGAGGCTATACGTGTTGCTCCAATGAAAGATACAGGTATATGGGAATTTCGCTCAATGTTACGGCATTACACTTTCTCTCGTGCAATGTGTTGGGTAGCTGTAAATCGTGGAGTGGACCTTGCTAGAAAATTTGGTTTTCGGCATTTGTTAGAACGTTGGCAGCAAATTGCAGTGACAGAGCATGAAATTGTACTTTCACGTGGCTATAATTCAAAGCTTGGCTTTTTTACGCAGTCACTGGATGGAGAATTTCCTGATGCTGCAAACCTACTGTTTCCTACACTTGGCATAATTGATGCGAAGGATAAGAGATTCATTTCTACAGTAGAAGCTTATCAGAAACTGTTAGTAGAGCAAGGCTTAATGTTACGCTATCGCAATCCAGACGATTTTGGCGAAACTACAAGTGCTTTTACTATATGTTCTTTTTGGTGGGTGGAAGCTTTGGCTTTAATTGGTAGACTGGATGAAGCTATAGAGCTTTTTAATCAGTTGCTAGGTTACAGCAATTCTGTAGGTCTTTTTTCAGAAGATATAGATCCAAAAACAGGTATTCTACTAGGAAACTTTCCACAAGCGTACACACACGTAGGTCTTATACATGCAGCAATGACTATAGG
>JAEUQL010000032.1 GCA_016789295.1 Blastocatellia bacterium
ACAGATTGGAATAATTCCCTCCTACCAGAACTTGAAACATTGGCTGAACAATTGAATCAACAGACCAGTTGTAGATTGGTTCGCGCACGTGGGCTAGCACGTCTTTCAGCTTGGACTGCCTTTGGATACTGCTTCCCAGAAGTTGCGCGTTATACAATAGAAATCGAACAACAGGGAAAATTCTGGCGCACGGACGCAACTCCGAATGACAAATTTGTTCTTGCTATTTCTAGTAAGGATACTAATCCCAATGGTGAAATACTTGATGGAACAGGCAATATTGTAGCTGTTGGGATTAGTGTTACAGGGCTTTTAGATGATGACGTTCGGCGTCATCTTGAGACTCGTACCGAAAAGATAGCGGCTCTACTTCTTATTAGGCCACAGAACGAGTTGGGAAGGGAATGTTTTAAGGAAGCTGGTGATGTGGTTGCTTTAGCTGACAAGGCAAAAGAAGTGATTCGCAACTTCGTAAAACACTGGCAGTCCACTCGCCTTTGGTTGTATTACTTCGGGCCTTTGAGTGGCGCTTGTTTTCTCGGTCATCGCCTTAACGCAGTATGTCGAGAGATTCAAATTATGGAAGACCAGCAACCTGGTTATGCTCCATCATTCCTTTTACAATAGGGTTTTTATTATCTAGTGGCCATTAAAGATTTAGAGATGTCGAAAATGATTTATTTGATATTGACTGGATCTACAACACAGTGGTTTGGAGTTCTTTTCTATATGTTCAGAAAAAAGTTGTTTTCAGCAATTGCTTGATAGAGAGTCTTTTGTCTGAGAAGGGCTTTCTTATAGAGTTGGTGGTTTAAGATAGTTACCGAAACTACAGAACTTGGTTCTAAATAGCTTTTATCAAGGGATATCAGCTTTAAGTTTTCTAGCAAAAGTAGTGCTACTCCTCGACAGCTTGCCTCGCTAACTGGTGAAATATGTAGATCTTTTCCTAACGCATCAGCAATTATCTGATTCCAAATCTTTGAATGAAACAGTGCCCCACCTGTTGATATTATCTCTTTTGGTTCACCAAGCAGTTTTTTCATCTCTTCGTAGATCAAAGCAATCTGTAGTGCTACTGCTTCAAGTCCTGCACGTAAGATCTCAGTACGGGTTGTTGAGAGCCTCAACCCAGCAAAAACTGCTGTTGCTGCGTCATTCCAGTTTGGGCTGCGTTCTCCAGAAAATAGTGGAAGTATTGTAAGTCCATGACTATCTGGTGCAATCTGGGCAACAGCATCTATTTCAGTTTCTGAGATTTTGAATACTTCTTTCATCCAAGCAAATAGATTACCACCATTTGAAAGTGCCCCACCTACGATTCTTCGTTGCCTGTCTATGCGGTAACTCCACAAAGCAGGATGAAAAAGTGGAGAATTGGTATTGATGATAGCTCTCATAGCTGCAGAAGTTCCTATCATCAAAGTAAATTTTCTACTATCAAAACAATCACTGCCTATACTACTAGCAGCACCATCACCGATTGCTGGATACCAGCTACTTTTTGCTAACATCGGCCATTTTGTTTGAAACTCTTTCACTAGCCTTGTGTATGGGTTGTCTGAAATTTCAGGCAGAAAAGCTAGGTCAATGTCTATTAAATTAAGAAATCTGCTACTCCAACAGCACTGCTCTTGATCAAAAAGACCAGTTGCCGATGCCATAGAGATACTTGTACGAAGTTGTCCAAAGAGCTTCAAATAGAAGTAGTCAGAGAATGAGGCAAAATAACAAGTCTTTGAAAAGATTTCTGGCTGGTGCGCTCTAAGCCAAAGTATTTTTGCTGGCCAATATGCAGCGTGAAACCTACACCCTGTCTGTTTGTGAAACTCAATCTCATCAAGCTTTTTTTTAAGACTATTTGCTGTTTCTCTGCTTCTTGTGTCGTTCCAGCTAATTAGTGGTGTTAGAGGTTTGTAGTTTTTATCTAAGCAGATAAGGCTGTGCCAAAATGTTGAAACTCCAACGGCTAGAATGTTATAGGGATTTACAGCAAGAGCGTCTATCTGCTCTATTACCAGGCGAAAAAGAAAGTCCGGATCTACCTCTACTCCACCATCTGATAGATGGTTCATCTGGTAGTTGGCTTTTGATTGAAACTCTTCAAGAGGATTGCCCAAAACATCAAACAACAAGGCTCGCACCGATGAAGAACCGATATCAATTGAGAGTAGAGCTTCAGTTTTTGACATAGTAATTAATTACTTGGAGACCGTTTTATTAGATATAGAGAGAACAAGGCTATAAGCAAACCTCCTGCTTCGAGTAGAGTGAGAAGGTAGGTTACAGTTTTTGGACTACCATCAACGATTAGGCTTAAAAGTCTTCCAGAAGTGATCGTTGCACAGACCAACACTTGAGCCAAAAGACCAACTGTGATCCATTCACGCTTAAATAAGCAGCAAAAAAGAAATGCTCCAAATCCTATCTGCATTCCACCTTGAATAGAACGAAAGTTGCTAAATGCCGTGCTTGTTGTCAGGAGGGTGTCAAATCGTGCTGAACCAAGAATAGGAAAGAGAAGAAAAAAAAGCCCTGGAAAAAAGAAAGCACTTGCTGCAGCTATTAAAGAAAATTTGCCAAGTTTCATAAAATTAAAGTTGAGACTTATATCCGAGTTTCATAATAGTTCATAATAGAAGCTTGTTTTAAGCCTACTGGAAAAAATCTTGCTTGAATCTGGAAAATTTTTTGCAAGTTCTGCAAAAGCCTCCGTTCCTCGTACAGCAGAAAATGATTCAGCAAAATGGAGACTGGCCTAATGGGAGGCTCGTTTATGAGAAACTTTTACCGAATTTTAGCTCTACCGCTAGCCTTACTGGCAGCAATTATCTACTACTATATGTCTGAAACAAATACCAACGCCGCAATATTTAAGTTTAATGACTTGGCCGCAGTACAGACAAATGGCCAATTACAACTGACAATTCCTTTTGAAAAAGTACCTGCCAATGCAAGCTCACTTCTAATTGAGCTTCTAGACGCAGAAGACCACGTTGTAGCAAAACAGTCTCTCACCAGCACTTCAGATAGTGCTTGGACAGCAAAGCTTGGCCTGCCACTCGGCCTCAAACGTGAAGACTTGGTTTGGTACAGACTTCACTACTCTTATATCTCAGACAAAAAGACAATAGAGAATACCTACACTGTTGGTGAAGTTCTTCGTTATCCAATTGTTCGTCTCATCGGACAGAAAGAGCTAACTGCTGGAGTTTCAAACTCAGTACGTATCATTACACTTGATGCAAGAACCGGAGAGCCAATAACAGGAAATCTTCAACTTGAAGTGAGTGCCAAAGAGAAGAAGAGCGCACCTCTTGAGACTCTTCGTGCTTCACTCGACGAAAAAGGTACTGTAGAGCCTAGATTGAGACTTCCTCAAGACTACAGTGGTAGTGCAGAACTGAGAGTTAAAGTTTCTACTCCTTTAGGAAATGAGGAGTTTGTGGAGCCAGTAAACATAGTAAAAAGAGAGACTATTTTACTGACAACCGATAAACCTATATATCAACCTAGCCACTTAATTCATATCAGAAGCCTTGCCCTTGATCGTTTTAGTCGTCAGGCAGCAGCAGGCCGACCACTCATATTTGAGATTGAAGATGCCAAAGGTAACAAAGTATTCAAACAGCGCACTACTACAAACGAGTTTGGTGTCTCTTCTGCACAATTTCAACTTGCAGAAGAGGTCAATATGGGAACATTCAAGCTTCGTGCAATACTGGGTGAGCCTGACAGTCCACAAGCGCAAACTCAAGAAAGAAGTTTTGTTGTAGATCGATATGTACTGCCAAAGTTTAAGATAGATATCAAGCTTGGCAGAGGTGAAGACGAGCGTCAAAAGAAGAAGTACTATACCCCAGGCGAAACCGTTTCTGGCCGCATAGATGCAAAGTATATCTTTGGCAAACCACTTCAGAGAGCAAAAATACGCCTCAAACTTTCAACCTTCGATGTTCAAACAGTAGAGTTAGAGAGCACCGAAGGGCTTACCGATGAGACAGGTTCATACGGTTTTGCAATGAAACTTCCAGAATACTTTGCTGGACGTAGTTTCGAGCAGGGTGCCGCTCCAGTTGCTTTAACTGTTGAAGTAACCGATAGCGCAAACCATACAGAATCAAAAGCCGAAAGCCTTCTAGTTTCAAACAATCCAATACTTATTACAGCCGTTCCTGAAAGTGGTGAGGTAGTTAAAAAGCTGACCAACCGAGTCTACCTGCTGACTTCTTACCCAGATGGTAGTCCGGCTGTTACGAAGATTACAGGAAATATTAAGCCTGCCGTTCTTACAACAGGTAGCGATGGAATAGCAGAGATCGAAATCGATGGCAACAATACAACCAACCTCCAACTACGTGCACAAGACAACAGTGGCAAGGTTGGAACAGCAAATATTTCACTCAAAGTAAGAGATGGTAATGAAGATAGCTTGATGCTGCGTACTGATAGACCTCTCTACCGTGTTGGTGAGAAAGTAGAAATAACTACAGTTTCTACAAAGAATAAAGGAGCTGTCTACATAGACGTTATTAAAGATAGGCAGACCATTCTTACACGCGCTTTAGACCTTGAAAATGGGCAAGCAAAGATGGATCTCGACCTTGGTGCAGATCTGTTTGGTACTATTGAAGTACGTGCATATATTTTTGGTCGCAATGCAGATCCAATTAGTGATAGAAGAATTATCTTTGTAGACCCAGCCGATGACCTTCAAATAGATGCAGAAGTTGCAAAAGAGTCTTTTAGACCTGGTGAAGAAGCAGAGATAAAATTTGCTATCAAAGACAAATTTGGTAAACCTAAATTTGCAATAATTGATGTTCAGGTAGTTGATGAAGCAGTGTTTGCTCTTAGCGAACGTCAGCCAGGTTTTGAAAAAGTTTTCTTCTATCTTCAAGAAGAGCTTCTTAAACCAAGATATGAGATACACGGTGTTGGCAATGAGGAGATTGTTCCATTAGTTAACCAACCACCAGTAGAAGAAGAGATTGCAAGACGCCAAAGAGCAGCTTCTGTTCTGCTTGCTGCTGCAACCGAGGTTAACTCCTACACACTACGCAATGACTATGGTAAAGACAAACTCAAGTCAAAATCGAGTGAGTACTACGAAAAGTACTACAAGTTAGCTACAGCAAAAGTCTTGAAAACTATCGAAGGACTCAATCGTTACTATGCAACAAAGCAGGTTGTGTCAGGTGATCTAAATAGAGATATTGAGCGGGCTATAGAAGCAAACTTGATTACTTATCAAGATAGCCTCGATCCATGGGGTAAACCTGTTAAATATCAAGGTCAAATGTCAGGTAATTATGCAAACTTCTATACAAACATCGACTTGCCAGGCACAGAGCAAGAAAAATACTACATCTATGTCTCTGGAACGAAGAAAGAGACTTCTGTCATATACGATGAGAAGCCTTTTGCAGGAAGTGTAAAAATAGACGAAGGTATTGGGCCTGACACCGGCTACGCACAGATAGCCGGAACTATTACTGATAAAAACAAACAACCACTTGCAAACGCTCAAGTAAAAGTAAGAAGACAGCAGGATGGGCGTGTTTTTAATGGTCGTGTCAACCAACAAGGAGCTTTCCAGTTTACTGTACTTAAGGCAGGAAGTTATGAGCTTACAGTACAAGCTGCTGGTCATTACAGTACTAGCTATAGATGGATTGAAGTCAAAGCACGCGATCAAGCTTATGTAACTGTACCATTAGAGAAGGGAAGTGCAGGTGCTGTTATGCAGCTTACAGCTATGCCTTCTTACTATGGTATAGAAAAAGCGCGTGGCCCTGTAAGAAGACGTGCTGAGGTGTTTGAAGCAGCTCCAATGCCTCAAGCGATGGCTGCACGTCCTGCAATGGAAGAGAACCTGGCAGTAAGGAAACTTGCCAAAGATGACGTTGAGAGTAAAGCAGAACCAGAAAGGTCTTCAGATAAGACCAGCTCGACTTCGAGTTCTGGTGGTGATGAAGGTATTAAAGTACGTTCATATTTTCCTGAAACTCTCTATGTTAACCCAACCTTGATTACCGACAAGAATGGTCGAGCAATGGTACGTATACCAATGGCTGACTCTATCACTACCTGGCGAATGACTATGCTTGCGTCAACAAAGAATGGTGCTTTAGGAAGCTCTACTTCTGGGATTAAAGTCTTTCAAGACTTTTTCATTGATATAGACCTTCCTGTAGCAATGACACAAGATGATAGTGTAACCGTCCCTGTAGTGGTCTACAACTACTTGCAAAATGCTCAGGACGTTGAAGTAACTCTCAAAGCCGAAGATTGGTTTACACTCGATGGCAACACAATACAGACAATCCGAGTTGGAGCAGGGGAAGTAAGTGCTGTCAATTACCGTATTAAAGCAACACGCATAGGAACACAGAAACTGACTGCTACAGCACGGCTTACACAACGAAATTCAGTAGCCAATGGTGATGCTATCGCTCGCCAGATCGAAATAATTCCAAACGGTGAGCAGCAGAACATTGCTATAAATGACAGGTTAGAAACTTCTGTGGCCAAAGAGCTTACTATTCCTGAAAATGCGATTGCCAATGCTAGCAAGATACTGGTCAAGTTCTATCCTGGTCCACTCAGCCAAGTTGTTGAAGGGCTAGATAGCATCTTGAGGATGCCTAGCGGGTGTTTTGAGCAGACTTCAGCAACTACCTATCCAAACGTTCTAGTTCTTGACTACATGAAAACGACCAAGAAGATTACCCCAGAGATACAAGCAAGAGCAGAAGGTTTTATCTCGCTTGGCTATCAGAAACTAGTGACATTTGAAGTACCAGGTGGTGGGTATTCTTGGTTTGGACAAGCTCCAGCAAACAAGATTTTAACATCATTTGGCTTAATGCAGTTTTACGATATGTCAAAAGTGCATGAAGTAGATCCAAGAGTAATCAAGCGTACTCAGGATTGGCTTGCAAATCAGCAGAATCCAGATGGAAGTTGGAATCCAGATAAAGAGTTCATAGATGAAGGAGCAACAAACAACTTTCATAATGACCAAGTAAGAATTGCTGCATACATTGGTTGGGCACTTGCTTACTCAGGCTACAATGGACAAGCAACCGAGCGTGCAAAACAGTTTGTAGAAAAAAATGTTAATGGTAAAGAAGATTCTTACACATTAGCAGTTATTGCAAACTTTGCGGCTGATTTTAAGAAAGATAAAGGTTGGACAGAACGTAGTGTAGCTGCTCTTGTAGGAAAAGTTGTAGAAGAGCAGAAGACGGCTTCTTGGGGTAATGATAAAGTTAGAACTGCTACTTATGCACGTGATGATATGGCACAAGTTGAAACCACTGCTCTTGCTGTTCAAGCCCTTATCAAAGCTGGTCTTTCTACAACTCTTGCATCAAAAGGTCTACAGTATCTAACAGAAAAGAAAGATGCTTTTGGCAACTGGCACTCAACCCAAGCAACCATACTCTCTCTTAAAGCTTTCTTGCTTTCACAAAAGCAAGGCTCGGCTGTCGATACAGAAGGAACCATTGCAGTATCTATCAATGGTCAGCATGTAAAAGATATCAAAATTACTCGCGATAATAACGACCTGATGCACCAACTTGACTTGAAACAGTATACTTCAACAGGCAAAAACCGTATTGAAGTTAGTTTCAATGGTAAAGGAAGTATGCTTTATCAAGTAGTAGGTCGCTACTACAAAGCCTGGAAAGTAGAGCAAAAACCTAACCAAGAACCACTCTCTATTGATCTCAAGTATGATAGAACTACGTTGGCTCAAGACGACATTGCGACTGCAACTGTAACAGTCAGAAATAACCTACGTATGAGTGCGAAAATGGTAATGATAGACCTTGGTATCCCTCCAGGGTTTGAAGTAGAAGCCGAAGATTTTCAATCGCTGATTGGAGCAAATCCAAACGAAAAATTTGGACAATTGACCAAATTCTCTCTAACACCAAAACAGATAGTTCTGTATCTTGATGGGCTACGTGCTGGACAAACATTTACAGCCAAATACAGGCTCAAAGCCAAATATCCACTCAAAGCCAAAACCATGGCTTCCAAAGTTTATCAATACTACAACCCAGAGATAAACGCTACAGTACAGCCTATTGAACTGAGCGTTGTTGAAAAGAAGAGATAGAGAGTGTAGCTACGGCTACACTCACCCTAAGATGAAAGAGACTATGTCTAAAGCTTAGAGATAGAAGGTCGATCTCTGTTTTTAAGTCTGAAAACAAGAGATTTTGTGGAGGAATCATGAAAAAAAGACTGTTACTCACTCTAACTGCCATTATAACTTTCTGTGCTGCTGTAACTGCCCTGTTTGTACATCTACACTCTTACTCTAATAGTGTTTCGGCAGACACAGCAAAAGTGACTCAAGGAGAGTTATCTATATTTGATCCAGAAGGAAAAGTAGTTGGTAAGTGCCCACTCAAACACACCGATGTTAAAGCAGAGATAAGTGGTTTTATCTCTCGTGTTACAGTGACACAGGAGTTTGAAAACCCTTTCCAAGATAAAATAGAAGCTGTTTATGTCTTTCCTCTTTCTCAAAATGCTGCTGTTGATAACATGACAATGACTGTAGGAAACAGAACTATTGTTGGCAAGATTAAACGTCGTGAAGAAGCACGTCAGATATATGAAGCAGCAAGGTCTGCCGGTTACACAGCAAGTTTACTAGATCAGGAAAGACCAAACATCTTTACTCAATCTGTTGCTAACATACTACCAAATGAACAGATAAAGATAACTATCAGTTATGTAGAGTTTCTCAAATATGAAGCAGGAACCTACGAGTTTGTTTTTCCAATGGTTGTTGGACCTCGCTACATCCCAGGCACTCCTACAACACCTCCAGATGAGAAACAGAGAGTAAATACTGACAAAGTTCCTGACGCAACAAAAATAAGTCCACCTGTAACACTCGAAGGTACACGTGCTGGCCACGACATATCTATAGAAGTAGCTCTTGATGCTGGAGTGCCTATAGACAATTTGAGTGTCAAAAGTCACGAAGTTGATCTTAATAGGCCAAACAACAGACGCGCTCTATTGACTCTTAAAAACAGACAGACAATACCAAACAAAGACTTTATCTTGAGCTATGATGTAGCTGGTGGAAAGATAGAAGATGCTATGCTAACACACAATAGCAAAGGTGATGGGTTTTTTACGCTGATCATGCAGCCACCTGATAAAGTTTTGCCACAAGACGTAGTTCCAAAAGAGATCGTATTTGTTGTTGACACATCTGGTTCTATGATGGGTTTTCCATTAGATAAAGCTAAAGAGTTGATAGAAATGGCTATAAATGGACTCTATGAACGTGATACATTCAACCTGATTACTTTTTCTGGTGACACTCACATACTTTTTCCCCAACCAGTAGCTGCAACAAAAGAGAACATAGCACGCGCACAAGCATTTCTAAAATCGCGTAGTGGTAGTGGTGGAACAGAGATGATGAAGGCTATTCGTGCTTCTCTCGACCCTTCCGATTCACAGCAGCACCTACGCATAGTCTGTTTTGTTACCGATGGTTATGTTGGAAACGACATGGAGATCATTTCCGAAATCCAGAAGCATAAAAATGCTAGGGTATTCTCTTTTGGAATAGGCAATGCGATAAATAGATTCCTTCTTGACAAGATGGCGGAAGCTGGACGAGGCGAGGTTGAATATGTAACTCTTCAAGGCGACGGCTCTGCTGCAGCAAAACGCTTACACGAACGTGTACGTAATCCATTGCTTACAGATATATCTATCGATTGGGGAACTCTTCCTGTTAGTGAAGTCTTTCCTCAAGAGATCCCAGATCTCTTCAGTGCCAAACCCGTTGTTCTTTCAGGTCGCTACAAAGGCTCTGCAAAAGGTACTGTCAAGCTTCGTGGCAAAACCGCAGGTCAACCATTTGAAAGAACTTTGCAAGTTGAACTCCCAAAAAGCCAACCTCCTCACGATGTACTCTCTACACTTTGGGCACGACGAAAGATAGACTACCTTATGTCTCAAGATTTTGCTGGTATTCAGCGCAATACAACCAGAGAAGATCTGAAAGAGGCTATTATTGATATAGGTCTTGAGTACAGACTTTTGACACAATTTACATCTTTTGTAGCTGTTGAAGAGACTACAATTAAAGATGGTGGCGAGCCACGCAAAGTTGAAGTCCCTGTAGAAATGCCCGATGGTGTCAGTTATGAAGGTATTTATGGTGATAGCAATAAAGCTAAACTAGAAACAAGAGGCTGGATACTTGCTAAACCTTCATCTGTACCACGTGCTGATGCTTCTAAAAGTAGTAGAAATCTACAGTATGCACCAGAAATAGTAGAGACAAAACAGAGTACTATTGGTGGTGCAAAAGACGTTAGTGAAGCAGATAAAGAAGGTCAAAGACGTAAACCACAGTCACCCAAACCTGCTTCGTCAAAGATGGATGCTCAGTTGTTGTCAGTAGTTGAACGCTTAAAGAATAAGCAGTCTCTAAGAGAGTTTAAGTTTGTCAAAGATGGAAAAGTTACTCTTCAAGTCTTTGTCGATCAACTTACTCCAGCTTTTGTAGAAGAGCTTAAGAAGCTTGGGTTTGAAACTCTTTATGAGCCTAAGTCTTCAAAAGTTATTGTTGGTCGTATTGATGTAGAGAAGTTGGAAACTGTTGCAGCAATGGAGAAGGTACGCTACATATCGCTCCTTAAATAAAAACTCTTGTAACTAGGGCATTAAACTAAAGTGGCGCAAGTAGTTAGCTTGCGCCGCATTTTTTTAGCTGGTTGGTCTTTCAGGAGCTGGTTGAAAAGCATAGAAATCATTGCGGAAACGCTCTGTATAGCTTGCTAGAAGCTCTTCTATACGTTTCAAACTTGGGGAACTTATTATCAAGCCTGCGTGGTGTGAACGGTTCATTCTCCAAACAATTTCTGGGTCATTGTATGCAGAAGTGTCAGGGTATTCTTGCCTTGCAAGCGATATCAGAAGACCTGAGTGGTTATTCTTCATTTCTGGGAGTTTGTAGGCTGTTTTTCCTGCGCTTACTTCTATTTTTGCCCATTCAGCCCATAGATTTATGCCTGTTGAAGCTTCAATCAATTCTACAATGTTGGCTCCACCAACTCTTGCTGCAGTCTCAAGAAAATAGAACTTGCCGTCTTCTCTTCCTTTGATAAATTCTGTGTGAGATACCCCTCTAACAAGTCCCATAGCTTCAAGAACTCGGCGGTTGGCCTCTTGCAGAGCTAGCTCGTCTTCTGCTCCTGGTTCGAGTGAGCAGGTGGTAAATATTCCTCCACCGTGTGCTACATCAAAAGGTGGATGGCCATATTTGTGTGCTTTGGCAAATACTACTTCTCGTTCAGAGACTATGGAATCGACGTGAAATATATCACCAGGGATATATTTTTCTAGCACATAAAAAGATTGTTTATCTCCAAGTAGGTCGAGTGTTGGCCAAAGTTCTTCTTGTGAGTTTATTTTCTTAATTCCAAGCGAAGATGCTTCATTGCGAGGCTTCAAAAACCATGGCGATGGCACACGGTTCATGTATTCGCGCAGCTTGTCGTGGTTGAGTACGTGAACAAACTCTGGAACTGTAATGTCTGCCTCTTTGGCTCTTATGCGCATTGCAAGTTTATCGCGGAAAAATCTTGTAGTGGTCTCTCCCATCCCAGGTATTCGCAAATGCTCGCGTAGTGCAGCCGCTTTCTCCAGATCAAAGTCATCGAGTGCTACTATGCAGTCTACGTGAATGTTTCTACACATGTAGCTTACACCTGAGATCACATCGTTCATGTTCCATACCTTGTTGTTATCAGGGATGAGAAAGACTTCGTCGAGACTTTCGCGTGGCCAGTCTGAATTGGCAATGCTCTGAGACGTAAGCAGGATGACTCTACACCCTTGCCTCTTACACTCTCTCATAAACTCATGGCCTTTTTCATAGCTTGCAATACAGAGGATAGTGAGTTGGTTTGAATCGATCATCAAAAAGCTCCTAAAGTGTTTGTTGTCCAGCCAGGGACATTTCGGTGAGTTGGAATTAAAGAGAAATGTTTACACGATAAGAAGCAATCATACAAGTCTGAAGACCGTTGCGAAAGAGATTTACCAAATGGTAATCTCTGCCACAGGTCTTAAAAATTTGTTAAAAATATAGAGATTTCGAGGAGCAAAAAAGCTATGAACAGTGTAGTTGTTGGTATCTCTGGTGGTTCTGGTTCGGGAAAAACTACATTTGCTGAAAAAGTAATAGAGTTGCTAGGTAGAGACAGAGCGATATTTATTGCACAAGACCATTACTATAACGATTTCTCCAGCCTCTCTTTGAGTGAGTTTCAAACAACAAACTTTGACCACCCGGATTCTATAGACTTTCCTCTTCTTATAGACCATGTGCGCAAGCTTGGCAGAGGAGAAGCTGTCAAACAGCCCATATATGACTTCTCTTCACATACTCGCACAGGTCAGTTTAAGACTTTAGCCCCAAAACCCGTGATCATAGTTGATGGAATATTGATCTTTTCTATTAGAGAGCTTCTAGAACTTATGTCACTAAAAGTGTTTATAGATGTTGATGCAGATATCAGGCTTGCCAGAAGGATCGAAAGAGATATAAGAGAGCGTGGAAGAGAGGTTTCATCAGTAGTCTATCAGTACATAAATTATGTCAAACCTATGCACGACAAATTCGTAGAGCCGTCGCGATCACTTGCCGACCTTATATTAGAAGACAGTAGAAGCATTGTAGCTGCAGAGACCGTTGTCAGTTGGATCAAGAACAATTTCCAGACACTGTTATAAGCTGCATTGAATGAAAGTCTTGTAGTCCAGAGAGGCTGTGCCTCTCTCGGTACTGTTCTAGATTCTTTTCGTGTATTCTGAAATATAGTGTTGTAGTTTCAAGTTTTGCTATCTTAATTTCAAGTGCGTTGGCTCTCTTAAACCAGTCTATGTCTTCGCTCAAATGGAGTGATGGGTTGAACTCTCCTACTTTTTCA
Organism: Blastocatellia bacterium; assembly: GCA_016789295.1. Lineage (GTDB taxonomy): Bacteria > Acidobacteriota > Blastocatellia > Chloracidobacteriales > JADJPF01 > JAEUQL01. The sequence continues at coordinate 12,990 of JAEUQL010000032.1, forward strand.
AAAACAGACCTTCTGAAAACTCCTGCTCCAAGGTGTAGATTGAAAGTTGGTTGTAAGTAAGGTTTGTAATCTTTGCCATCGTATTTGAGATACTGAGTATTTCCAGTAACTATCTCTAGACTGGGATCTGCTGCAAGGCAAGAGGATTGGATTGCAAGTTTGTCTTCTGGCCAAACATCGTCTGCATCTAGAAAAGCTATTATCTCTCCTCTTGCAATTCGAAGTGCTCTATTTCTAGCTACTGCAGGCCCACCATTTTCTTGATAGAAGTAGTAGACATCTTCTCCAAGACTGGTAGCATAGCGTGAAGTTCTATCGGTAGAACCATCGTCAATAATAATTATCTCCATTGGTTGCAGTGATTGACGGCGGATGCTTGCTACAGCTTCTGCAAGAAACGGATCGCCATTAAATACTGGCATTATTACACTTATCGAATTCTGGTCTGAACCCATAACTTTATACCAACTTTTTATGCTTGAAAGGTCGCGCCTGAGATCCGCTATAGTTGGATACAGTCTGTCCGCAGCCATAGAGTTTGTACTTATAAGATAGAAGCCCATCAAGTCCTACAGGGCCACGAGCGTGTATCTTGTTTGTACTGATGCCTACTTCTGCACCAAAACCATAGCGAAATCCATCAGCAAACCGCGTTGATGCGTTGTGATAAACGCCTGCAGAATCGACTCTGTTTAAAAAACTTTCTGCATTCTTGCGGTCTTCTGTAATTATCGAATCGGTGTGTCCCGACCCATACAAATTTATATGGTCTATGGCTTGGCTCACTGCGTCAACAATTTTTATTGAAACAATCAGACCACAATACTCTGTCTGCCAATCTTGCTCAGTCGCCAACAGGATATCTGGTTTATCGAGGAGGGCTTTTGTGCGCTCACAACAGCGTAACTCAACTCCTTGGCTGGTAAGTCGCTCAAAAAGTTCTGGTAGGAATAGAGGTGCAATCTTGCTATGTACAAGAATGGTCTCAACTGCATTGCAGGCTGCTGGATATTGCAGCTTTGCATCACAGACAATATCTAGTGCCATATCGAGTCTAGCACTCTCATCAATATATATGTGACAGAGTCCTTCAGCGTGTCCAAGGACAGGAATTTTAGTATTTGACTGGATGTAACGAACAAGCTCGTTTGACCCTCTTGGAATTACTAGATCTATCAAATTATCAAGAGAAAGTAATGAATTTATCTGCTCTCTTTCTGTTAGTAGTATTAGAGCGTCTTCTGTAAGTTCTGGAAAGTTTCTAATAGCTTTCCATATAGTTTCTAACAATACTTGATTTGAGCGTGCAGCTTCACGGCCACCTTTGAGTAGTGCAGCATTACCCGATTTAAGTGCAAGTGCACTTATCTGTGTTACTGCATCTGGTCTTGATTCGAAGATAATAGCTAACACTCCAAGTGGACAAGTAACTTTCTGTAGCTCCAAACCATCGTCAAGCAGAGTACGAGAGATAGTCTGTCCTACAGGGTCATCAAGACTAGCGACTGCCCGAACGCTTTCAGCCATAGTTCCAAGCTTGGCAGCATCAAGCTTCAGTCTATCCAGAAGTGGTTTGGCCATCTCTGCTTTTGCCACAAGTTCTGCAACTTCTTTGCAATCTTGCTGATTTGCTTCCAGTATTGCTGCTTGTTCTTCTATAAGAGCATCAGCAATTGCTTGCAAAGCACTATTTTTAACTTCTGTTGAAGCCAAAGCAAGTTTGCGTGAAGCTTCTCTAGCGGCTTTGGCTAGTTCAACTATCGATCTAGTCTCTGTCATAAATCGTCTCTCAGTCTCTCAAAATTACTATGTTGTCACGAGTGATGAGTGCATCACGGTTCTTATCGTCAACAATCTGTTCGATGGTGTCTGAGTGCTGACCAAGCATCTTCAAAGCTTCTTGACTAGAATAGTTGACCATACCGCGTGCAAACTCTACCCCATCTCGATCAACAATACTGACAACATCCCCACGCTCAAACTCTTCTTCTAAACTGAGCACGCCAGCCGAAAGAAGCGATGCTTTCTTTTCAATAAGTGCTATT
>JAEUQL010000330.1 GCA_016789295.1 Blastocatellia bacterium
CCCTCTTTCCAATACCTCTCTATCCCCTCTTCTATCTCTACAAACCTTTCTTCCTGTTTTACCTCTTCAAACATTCTATTCTCTCTGATACATAAAGTTGAACTCTACTACTAGAAGTTCTAAGTAGCCGAAATATTAAAACGATATGGCCTTTATTGCCAAGTAGTCTCTGTCGCCCCAGGTTGAAACCGCAGATTTTGCAAAATTCTTTCCAATCTTTTGGAACCTTTCTCTTATGATGGTGTCTATTTTTGGTGTAAGCTCAAATATAAAAATAGGGCATCTTGCAATGATCAGGCTCGCTTCTACTCTAAATGAGACTATCTGTGACACTGTATATGCGTCTGAAGACCTACAGCTTGTCGAAAGAGTACGTCAAGGCGAAACTTACGCCTTTGAACAACTCGTTGATAAGTACCACAAATCGGTCTACAACCTCGCCCTAAGACTGACACAAGACAGCGAAGAAGCTTACGACATTGCACAAGAGACTTTCTTGAAAGTCTACAAAAATATAGGACAGTTTCGTGGTGATTCAGAACTGAAGACCTGGATCTACAGAATAACCGTCAACCATGCATCCAATCAGTTACGCTGGTGGAAACGCCGCTTTAAGAGCAGATCTATCTCGCTTGATGCAGACTTAGATTTTAGTATCAACCTCAGCTCTTCTGCTCACTCTCCTGAAGAGAAGACCTTAGCCAGTGAGCAACGCCGCTTGATACTGCAATCGCTCAATAAGATAAAATTCGATTTTCGTGTAGCAGTAGTACTGCGAGACATTGAAGGCTTCAGTTATGAAGAGATTGCACAGACGTTGGACGTCTCTGTAGGAACTGTCAAATCGAGAATAGCAAGAGGCAGAGAGGAACTTAGAGAAAGACTGAAGGGAACTCTTTGCAATAAGGTTTAACTTCACTGGCTCTGTCCACGCCAACCAAAAACTCGTCTGATGGGTCGTTTGGTTTGTTCAGAGTGAAAACTAGGCCAGCAACCTACTCTGTCTTCCGTAGGACTAGAGCCAGTGAACCATATATGAGTAAAATTATGAACTGCACACAAGTAAGAAAAAATGCTTCTCTCTACGTCGATCACCAGTTGCCTGCACCACTACTACAGCAGATGACTGATCACGCATTGACTTGTGCCGAATGCTCAAAATATATTGAGCAGATTAGACACAATATTAGACTACTTGCTAACATTGAAGCTGTAGCACCACCTGCAAAGTTAAAATCTGACATCATTGCCAAAGCTAGCTCGAAGAAGAGAGAGCTTTCCTCTCTTATCTATAACTTTGCTCTCTATACAAAGCCAAAGCTTACAGGCTACTCTGTAGGTGCTGTAGTTACTTGTCTACTCTTTTTTACCGTACTCTATCAACTTAAACCAACCTTCAGATTATCAAAAGACTTTGAAGATAAGTTGATTGCCGCAATAACAGTTCCTGAAGAACCACTACGCGACACCCTTCCAAGAGTCGAATTGGCAAACCCAATAGTAGAATTGACTTTTGGTAACAACAACAGAGAAGATATCTTTGTAATAACTGAAGTCAGCATGCAAGGAGAAGCAAAACTTATAGAACTTGTAGATTCTCCAAACAACGCCCAATTTGAAAATGTGGCCGCAGCACTAAAACGTGCAAGCTTTAAGCCCGCTACAAAAGCAGGCAAACCTATAAACTCACGCATCCTTCTGCTGATTCAGACTATCGATGTGCGAGGTTGAGTTTAGGGAGCACCTCAGCTCCCTTCTATTCTTATGCAACTGTTGCTAATTTCAATACACCACCTCGAAAACTACCTCCTAGATTCACTCAAAACAGAATTGGAAAACTTCTTTGATATGAAAATAACCCTCAAAAAAGATCCTCAAGACCTCTCTCACTACTTCAATCCTCAACGCCAACAATACAACGCTACTAAACTACTTGCCCACTTCAAAAAAAGTTACTCCAAACACCCTAAGATACTTTTAATAACTAACCAAGATATATACTCCCAAGGTTTGACCTACGTATTCGGCCAAGCAGAGGTCGATGGAAAAATAGCCATAATCTCTACAGCAAGGCTGCAGTCAACACACCTACTAGAAAGAGCCTTAAAAGAGGCTATACACGAAATTGGACACCTGCTCAGCCTTGAACACTGTATGAATAGATTTTGTGTAATGCAACTGTCAAAAAATACTCAAAATGTGGATAGAAAACCAGCAAGGTTTTGTGCCAATTGTAGCCAGATCTTGGCCGAAAAACTCTACCTGTCTACAACCGAAAGTCACAAACTATAGGATCATGGTCTGAAACCTCTTCCCCATCAACCATTAAACCCTTAATTGTAGTCGGCGCAACAGCCTCAAACACTACTTCTAGAGATGAACCAAAAAAGAAGTCTAACCTGAAATCGAGCCTGTTTTGATAACGCGCAAGCCTGCTGTATATCCACTCTTGAAGAAAATTTGGCAGATAAACAGCCTCATCCAGACTATTAAGCTCTGTTCTACACGTGGCTGCATCATCATTAAAATCTTCAAACATAAATCCCCGCTCCACAGCTATATCAAAAAGCGGCTCATGTCTTTGTGGATGGCGTAAACGCATATCTATCTGTACAGGATCACTAAACAGTAGCCTCGCAAGCCCCATGGCAGTATAAAAGTGGCTGCCACGCTTAAAAGTTCCCGTGTTGAGGTCTCCACAGATCAGAGTCGGCATACCAGCCTTCCTGGCATCCAAATAGTCTAGCAGAAACTGAAACTGCTTGGCTCTACACTCTGGGCTTTTTCTAACTTCAAGATGAGTGGAAACTAATACTAACCTCTTGCCTATATCTATCTCCGCAATTAAAGCAACCCGTTCACCATAACGCTTCTCCCAAAACTCAAAACTATTGAAGCAAGAAGGTAGGCGTAAAACTTCAAAAGAAACTACAGGATATCTTGAAAGTATCGCATTGCCGTGTAACGATTCGTGATTTTCCCCAACAAGACTTAGCTCTTTACCTATACCTTTTGTGAATTCAATAAATTCTGGTACAAAAATTACATTCATCCTTAGAGCCTCTGCAAGCTCAAATGCAATATTTCTATTTGCAGTTCTATTCATCCCCAAATCTACTTCATTTAACGAAATCACATCTGAACCAGACAAAATTGGATCACTGCTAAATAGCTCTATTATTGCTTCAATATGTCGGCCACGTTCAATGTTCCAGTGTGCTGCACGAAAAAAAGAGGTATTCTGGTAAGTATTGTTAGAAAATTCCTTGTACCAAACTCCATTCAGAACTGAGTCTATTGTCTCTTTATGCTGTGCAAAAAATGTAGACTTATGCAACTCTTCCAGAGTTGCATAACCCTTCATAACTTCGAGGATCGATAAGTAGTCTTTTAAGCTAGTAGGGATCAATAGTTTATAGGTGATGACTGTGGATTCCAGCCATATCTGAGAACTTCTACTTTTACATCACGCCGACCAAAATAAACAGCCTCTTTGGGATTGGTGAGAAATATGTCTATTCTTTTACCTTTAATCTTTGCACCTGTATCCAAAACAGTATAAAGACCAGAATATTCTGCAGCATGAAGACGAACTATAGAACCTATTGGCAAATATTTTGGATCAGCTGCCAATATACCAAACTTACTCCTAACACCAGAAGCTGTTATGTTATTGATACAGTATGCTGTAGCTTGAACTTTTACAGGCTTCCCATTTTTTATCTTGCTTACTAGCTTCTCTGTAGGCTCTGAATCTGCAAAATCTGTAGACTCTTTCTTAATGAACCTCTCTTGCTTCAATTTTGACTCTGAACCAACCAATATATCACTTGCTGGAACAACTTTTATCTTCGGAACTGCTGCGGCTGAGTCGGTCGGTGATGCAGTGGTAGCCGGCAAAGATAGCACTTCTATGGTACTCTCTTTTTTAACCACTTCTATTGTAGTAGGAATAGCAACAGACATATTCATCTGTACAGACGCATGCGAAGTCTCTGAGCCTTTATAGACAGCAAATCCACCCATAATGGTTGAGAAGCTGAACATAAAACCCATTATTCCAGGTAGGTAGTACTTGAAGCGTGACTCTGTCTGTAGATTTGTGGACAAAAGACTATGCCTCCTTTCTACTGAAATGCTACTAGTAATCTGTTGTGAAAAAGGCTACGAGAAGAAAGCACCCAAGCTAAATAAAGTTGATCTTTAACTGCTTTGTCAAGGGAAAAGGGCTAAAGTAGTCAATAACAATAGCCCATAACTTATTATTTATCTATGAAATAGTAACTGTTGGCTAACAAAAAACATTAACCACCCGTTCCACCACCTTTGATGCCACCTTCGGTCAGCTCTCTTGGATCAAGGAGTTTGGCAAGCTCTTCATAGCTCAGATCTGTCATCTCTGCTGCAACCTCTTTTACTCGCCGATTTTCAGCATATGCTCTCTTTGCTATCTTTGCAGCCAGATCATAGCCTATGACAGGATTGAGTGCCGTAACCATTATCGGGTTCTTCTCTAGAAGTTCAGCAATATGCTCTCTGTTGACTGTAAAACCAGCTACAGCCTTGTCAGCAAGCATTCTGCAAGTGTTGGCAAGTATGGTTATAGATTGCAACAGATTGTAACCAATTACTGGCAACATTACATTCAACTCAAAATTGCCCCATTGCCCACCAAGAGTTATAGTTGCATCATTACCTATGACTTGAGCACACGCCATTATTGTAGCTTCTGAAATTACAGGGTTTATCTTGCCTGGCATAATCGAAGACCCTGGCTGCAAAGCTGGAAGAACTATTTCAGAAATACCCGCCTGTGGCCCAGAATTCATCCAGCGTAGATCGTTAGCTATCTTCATCAAAGCTACAGCTAAAGTCTTTAACTGCCCCGATAATTCAACAGCACTATCTTGAGTAGCTTGTAGTTCAAAGTGGTTTT
>JAEUQL010000331.1 GCA_016789295.1 Blastocatellia bacterium
TTTGACATTTGATGCAAAAGGAAATGCAAACGCTGTTTTTATTATTCAAATAGCATCCGCATTTACAACAACATCAGGCCGTAAAGTATTTTTAACCGGAGGAGCAAAAGCTTCCAATATTTTTTGGCAAGTGGGTAGTTCCCGACGAGTTTGAGCTTCGCATCACCGAACTTGACTGCTCTCCATCTCGTGCTGCAAATGTAGAGTTTGAAGACGCTCTCATTTCGGCCAAGATAGTTGCCCACTCTTACCCATCTGTGAGCTATCGAATAGAGACAGAAGATGCAGTAGTGGTCTACTCTGGGGATACAGACTATTGTGAGTCGATAGTTGATATTTCAAAGGATGCTGACCTTGGACTACTTGAATGCTCTTCACCCGATGAGGCGAAAATTGCAGGCCACCTCACTCCAGGGCTTGCTGGCAAGATTGCCAGAGAAGCAGGTGTTAAGCACCTAGTTCTCAGCCATTTCTATCCTGTCTGTTTTGGAGCAGACATTTTGGGTCAGTGTCAAAAAGAGTTTCAGGGCAAAATTACACTGGCAGAAGATTTAATGCGGTTTACTTTGGACAAAAAATAGATAATATGTTGGGATATTAAATTCTTTATATACGGTTTTTTCCACAATGGGACTATTTTGGAAACGCACAAAAAAGCAAGAATCTGAGCAGCCAGCTAATGAGCAGGCTGTTGAACAAACTTCTACAGAACAGGCACTAGAAGCGTCAGCAAGTGTTGAGCTAGAGAGTCAACATCCTCAACCAGAGCAGAAGGCAGGCTTCTTTAAAAGGCTCTTTGGCAAAACTGAAGCTCAAGAACAAGAAGCCGAGCCTATAGTTCGCGCTCCAGAACAGGAGAAGAAGAGTTTTTGGGAGCGTTGGGGGCGTAGCGAAGAGAATGCAGCAACACCGGCAAGCGAGCCAGAAGTTGCTACAACTAGTGTAGCCAGAGCAGACGCCGAAAAGATGAGCCTCTTTAAGCGTTGGAAGGCTTCGCTCAATCGCACAAGCGAGAACCTGATGAGCCGCCTTGATGATGTAATTCACGGCAAGAAGGTTATAGACGCTGAAGTGCTTGACCATCTTGAAGAAGCTCTCATAGGTGCAGACATTGGTGTTCAGACAGCAATGGAGATCATTGAAAATGCTCGTAAGAAAGTAGATCGCAGTGAGGTGAGCAATTTTGATGAACTCAAACGCCTCGTTAAAGACAATCTCCTTGATATACTAAACGATACGTCTGGAAAAGGTATATCTTCTGAAGTCGATGTTAGCTTAGATATTCAGCCTTATGTGATGATGATAGTTGGTGTTAATGGTGTAGGCAAAACTACCACCATAGGTAAGCTTGCCAACAGGATCAAAGCCGAAGGTAACGAGGTACTCATCTGTGCTGCAGACACTTTCCGTGCTGCTGCATCTGACCAGTTGGCCATATGGGCTGAACGTACTGGAGTTCCATTGATTCAGCAGAAGAAAGGTACAGACCCGGCTGCTGTTGTTTTTGACTCGCTTGCTGCTGCAAAAGCTAGAAAAGCTGATGTTCTCATTATTGACACTGCTGGAAGGCTTCACAACAAGGCCAACCTTATGGCAGAACTTGAGAAGATGAAGCGCATAGCTGGACGTGAAGTGCAGTCTGCTCCTCACGAAGTACTTCTTGTAGTCGATGCAGTGACTGGCCAGAACGGTCTTGAGCAAGCACGTCAGTTCCTCAAGGCTGTACCTGTTACAGGAATAGTTCTTACTAAGCTTGATGGCACAGCAAAAGGTGGAATTGTTGTAGCCATTGCTAAAGAGCTACGCATTCCTATTCGTTATGTTGGCATAGGTGAGCGTATGGATGATCTGGTGGAGTTCTCCCCAGAAGATTACGTCAACAGTCTTTTTGATTGAGTTTGATTTCCAGAAGCTAGGTTAGAAGAATCTGCGAGGGAGGCCGTGTACTGGCGGATTTGGGAAAAATATTGGTTGACAAATCAGGTCACTCGCTAGTAGCTTTTTATCTATGAAGCAAGACATTCTCAACAGAATAAGCAGAATAATAGTAGTTTCGGTGCTTGTACTAGGTGTTTCTGGTACAAGTTCTGCTGCCTGTTTCCTGTTGCGGTGTTCCTCTAGTGCCTGCATGGATGTCACTACAGTTGCTGACAAAGATAGTTCAGAGAGCAGCGTCTCTGAACACTCCTGCTGTAAATCTCAAGAAAATTCTTCTCCATCTTGTCATTCAGAAGGTAGTGACGAAGATAGCAGTTCTTCAGCAGAATCCCTTGCTGAGATAGCAGGTGCTTCATCAACTACAGAGCCTTCAATACCTCTCTGTTGCTTTCCACTCAATACTGACAATGACTCTGCATTGACTGAACAGACAACACCTGTACCAACGGTCACTCAGGCGTCTTATACAATTGACTTCACTGGAAGGTATCTGGCAGACCCTGTTTTCATAGGGATATCAGAAGCCAGGCTTAATCAAGCCGACAGGTACTTAAAGTGTTGCGTCTTTAGGATTTAATCTCTCCTTTTTCAAAACCCTGACAATATGGTGCGCCAATTAACTTGGCAAAAACTAACTTTGTTAACCTATAAATTTTGATTAAGGAGTAATATATCATGAAAGCCGTAACATTTATCTTGTTTGTATTTCTACTTGCTCTAGTAGCACCTGTTTCTGCTGACAAGACACCAACAAAAGCCGAGAAGGATTGTTGTGCAGCAAAGAAAGCTTGTGACAAAAACAGTGCAGAAAAAGCGGCAGAGAAAAAATCAGACTGCTGCAAATCTGAGTCGCATTGTGAAAAGCCCAAAGACTCCAAGATAGCCAAAGCAAAAGCTGAAACAAGCAAAAATGCAGAAGACTGCTGTGCTCCAGGAGCAGAATGCTGCACGGAAGATGCAGATTGCTGTGAGAGCAAAGAGAGTGCAGTAGCCAAAGTGGCAAAGGCTTCTGCAGTAGCAGAAGTTTCAAAAGCAGAAGACTGCTGTGCTCCAGGAGCAGAATGCTGCACGGAAGATGCAGATTGCTGTGAGAGTAAAGAGAGTGCAGTAGCCAAAGTAGCAAAAGCTTCTGCAGTAGCAGAAATTTCAAAAGCAGAAGACTGCTGTGTTTCAGGAGCAGAATGCTGCACAGAAGATGCAGATTGCTGCAAGCTGTAACCTCTAACTCTATCTTGAAATTAAAAAAAGCTGGGTTTCATTCCCAGCTTTTTTTGTTAAATCTCATCAAAAATTATCTCTTCAATGTTGACGATTGATGTCATAACAAATATCCTTCCTAGTAGAAGATTGAGACCAGGAGATGGATATATGTTAAAAATAGATGGATATAAGTTAAAAATAGTAAGAAACTTCGAACGTGGCCAGACACTTACAGACTGGCTTACTAGTTATCACACATTTTCTTTCAATACTTATTACAATCCAGAGATGATGAATTTTAGAAGTCTTCGCGTAATAAATGAAGACTATGTAGAAAAAGGAGTAGGTTTTCCAATGCACTCTCACAAAGACATGGAGATAATAACCTATGTCATAAATGGAGAACTGGCTCACAAAGACAGCCTTGGAAATGGTTCTGTGATAAGTACTGGTGAAGTGCAGTACATGAGGGCTGGATCGGGTATAAGTCACAGTGAGTTTAACAACTCTCAGAATAAGCGTGTCCATTTTCTACAGATATGGATAATGCCAAATCAGAAGTCTCTCAATCCTAGCTATGAGCAGAAATTCTTTGCAGAATCAGACAAAAAAAACAGCCTGAAACTGATAGTGTCTGGTGATGGACGTGATGACTCCATAAAGATTAGTCAAGATGCAGACCTTTACCTATCAAAAATTGATCCGGGAGAAAAAATAGTGCACATTGTTAAACCAGGCAGATCTCTCTGGCTACAAGTTATAAATGGTTCTGTGGAAATAGATGTTGTAAAAGAGTTGTTGTTTAGCGCAGGTGACGCAGTAGGAGTAGAAGGAGAGATAAATAAACTGAGCTTTCACACACACAAAGGAGCAGAAGTGCTACTTTTTGATCTTGGGTAGAAGCTGAGAAAGTTCTAATTACTGTCTTTGATAATATCTTTGCTGGTATCTCGCAGAGACATAACAAAAGTATGTTCGCGTAGAGCATTTGCTACTTTGTGTATCTCTGCCTCGTTTAATCCTTCTGCAGTTATCAAGATACTGGATCTTTGCTGGCGTGAATCAAGAAGGTGGCCGCTATCAACTTCATTTTTGACAATGTTGAGTGCTTGGTCTGGCCTGTCGCCTACAATGAGATTAAAGCTGTAGAGGCTCACATACTCTCTGTTGTGCGGATGGCCAAGTTGTTCAAGCAACTTTATTATCTCTGTGTCGAATAGAAAAGTGCGGTAGTTTGTTGATGAGTTAGAAATACGCAAGACCGCCTTTTCAATAAGCTTCCTGGCATCTAGTTCACAGCCCTTTAGTCCTTGGAAATAGTCATACATTAGACCTTTTGCCCAATGTGTCAAATCTAGTGCTGTTGTTCTTCTCTCCAGCCTTTCTTGAAGCTTGTGAGCTATTGCTTTTCTAGTGATCATCGCGTTAGGGTCAGGCAAGAAAAGACTTACCTGACCACCTTTCAGAAACTCTCAGAATTTTTCAGCAACTGTTTTGGCTTGTAGGAAGAGCATCAGGTAGTCGCGTCCTCCTGCCTTTGAATCCGTGCCAGACATGTTGAATCCGCCAAATGGGTGTACATCGACCAGTGCTCCCGTACACTTGCGGTTAAGATAGAGATTTCCAACGTGAAAGTCTATGCGTGCTCGCTCTAAGTGCTCTCTATTGCTAGAATAGACACTACCCGTAAGCCCATACTCGGTGTTGTTGGCTATAGTTAACGCATGCTCAAAGTTGTCGGCTCTGATACACGCAAGCACAGGCCCAAAGATCTCTTCTTGAGAGATCCTTGCATTG
>JAEUQL010000332.1 GCA_016789295.1 Blastocatellia bacterium
GGTATAGCTATATGTAAGGGTTCACTTAGTATAGTATTTTTATGAGCCTCGTGCTTTTGACTACCACCAGGGTAGAACCATCCTTTAGCTTCTATAGAGTTTAAAAAATTTCCTTTTTTGTCAAAAAAATCTTCTGAAGCTTTTTGATGACGAAAAGTTATTAGTGGTGCAAACTTTATATAGTTAGATTTGTCATCAACCTCATAGGTTAAAGTTTTTTCACTTCCTGTTTTACGATGTTTACCAAACTGCAAAAAACTATCCAAAATAGCTGTCTGGAGTAGGTGTTTCTGTTCTAGATTTGGGGAAGAGTCTTGTTCTAAACCTGTTAATCTTAAAAAACCTTCTTGATCAATCCAAAAAGATTTTTTAATGAGTTTGTCAAACGTGGATTTAGGTTTTTCGGTTAGCCAAGTTAAAGTTATCTGGTTTGGTTCTAGATGCCAACTAAGACCTTCTATTTCGATATTCTTTTTTTCAAATGCTTGCAAAGTCATGTAAAGTCCTGCAAGTCCTGCTTTGTGAAGATCTGTCATTTCTGGATAGTTCAGCTTTAATTTTATTTCCATGATGCTCCTATCTCCTTGTTGTACTTTATTGTTTCTGAAGGGGCTATTAAAGTACCTTTGATCTCTTGCCAGTTTTTCATTCCTTTGTTCTGATCGAAATTGAAAGAGATCGTGTGTCTAATAAGTTCTTCTTTACTGCTTTGACAGATGTTTTTATCTTCCTCAAGAATTATAGAAACGGAATAATTTGCCTCTCTAACACTTTCAGGTTCAGCAAACCAGCCAGAATCTAGCCAATTAGATTTTACATTAATTTCGAAATGCTCATTTAATGACAGCTTGTGGAATTCTTGTATAAGATCTTCTTGGCTTAATGGCCTGTCAAGTTGCATGAGATTTTTTAGCCATGAAGAAGCCTGTTCTAACATTTCAGGTGGATATGGATCAGGTTTATCAGCTTGTAAAAATATAGCTTGTCTAGATTCTCCAGGTCTTTCTTCTGTAACACGCCTGTTTAATCTTCCAAGTCGTTGTATCAATGCTGAAACTGGAGCTATTTCAGAGATAAGAAGGTCTGCATCCAAGTCTAAAGACATTTCTGCGACTTGAGTTGTTATGCCAATAACTCCTTCAAAATCAGATCTTTGAAATTCACTCATTAGTGCTTGATGTTTCTCAATTCTATCTTTGTACTTAAATCGACTATGGTAATTGATTGCTTTATAACCAGAATTTTTAAAGTAAGTGAAATCTGCTTGTGCTTGTTTGACTGTGTTACAAATCCATAAAACTTTCTTTCCTTCTTTTAAGCTCTCAAAACTAACTTTTAGAGCTTCACATTTAGAAGTCTTTCTGAAGATATATCGTGGAACCTTTTCTAAATCTTTAGGTGAAGAAACTGTAGCTAGGTTTGGGAAATGTTTACGCAATAAATCTTTACGCGATTGCGGAAGGGATGCGCTCATTAAAAGAAAACTTGCTCCTGGAAGAGCTTTGATAAATACAATAACTGCTTCAAGCATTCGATCTGTATAAGAGTGTAATTCGTCAAAAACAAATGCAGCAGAAAGAATCGCTGGAGAGTTGTAAAGACCTTTACGGTTATTGCGAACCAGAGACAGAACTGTGTCAATTGTGCAAATGATAATTTTAGGACTCCAAGCCGATAAAGATTCTACACGTAGAATGTGATCGTTATCCTCTTCATCATTCACTTTGGCTAAACCTTCTAGATCAATTATGGCGCGTGAGTGTATTAACTTGGCTTCAAACTCTGTTTCATATACATAGCCTTTAAAACCTTCTGTAGCTGTACCTGTAGTTGGATAGCAGAAAAAAAGTTTCTTTCCATCAGAATGTCTTTCTGCCCACAAGTAAGCCGATAGAGTCTTGCCACTTCCACATCCAGCTTCTACAAGAGTTACTTGACTGTTAGAAGAGCCTATCTCTTGTTGAAATGGCCTTAAAGCTTTTCCGTTTAGCCGTTCTTTTACTACTGACTGCATGTCTGTGAATGTGACTCTGTTAGATAGTGTTTTATTAATCCACTCCCTGATATTTTCTTTTTCAGGAAGCATTGCACTTCCAGCAACATCTGCTGCAACTGTTATAGCTTTTACTACAGCAGCAAATCTCCACCACTCAAGGTCTTTTTTAAGATAGTCTTTCCATTTCTTACTTTCCTTTTTAAAAAAAGGTTTTTCTTTTCCTAAGTAGTTAGAATTTTCATCAACCAAAGAGAAGTAATATTCTTTTTCTAATCTTTTACCAAGTAAAGAAGTGAGATCTTTATGTGTCAGTAAAAGTTTAACTTCTGTTCCACAACCACCTTGATGTAAGGCTATTGAAGCTTTTTCCCATTCAGTATCAAGTTTTAGGTGATGTCCTCCAACAGCTCCAATTACACAGTTAAGGAGAAGCTTTGCATCACCAAACTTTTCTTCTATATCTAGAAGTTTTAGTGCCCACGTTCTTACTGGAGAATGTTCTTTTTGAAGAAGAAGAGCACTAAGTAATTCGTGTCTAACAGGTTGTTTGTGTGGAGCAAGCTTTCCCCGCACCATAAGCTGAAAGCTATGATTTGCTTTACCTATATCGTGGCAAAGGCAAGATACAGCAACAGATCTTTGAAGACGTGAAAACCAGGGATCATAAGGAAGATCTAACTGCTTGAGTATTAGTTCACCTGTAACTTCTACTATGCTCTTACCTGCATGTTCTACAGCCCGTAAGTGAGGAACTAACTTTGCAAATGTAGGTACAGGGTGATTTGGATCGTAGCTTTTAGCTAGTAAAAAATCAAAATTGTTTGTCATAGAAATACTCTTTCAGAAATAGGGTTAAAGATTCCACAGCCCATGTGACGTTTGCCCCCAAGACCATTGATCTGTAGTGCTAAAGAGTCTTTTTGGCTAAGTTCGTGAACTGCTAATGAAAAGCCGATTATCTTTCTCTTTTGAACGCTAATAACTTTGCGCCTAGCACGATTGAAAGTATCCAAAGGAAGTTCAATTTTTGCTTCTATTTCAAGCTTTGCTAACTGTTTTTCAACAGCTTGAAGAAAAGTTTCTGGTTCAGTGAAATTTTTAATCACTACTATACGTGCGTAGAGTGAAGAGCAAGGTTCTAGGAGTTTAATAAACGGAATTCCTATTTGGATAGAATCTTGTCCAATTTCAAGCTTCTTTCCAGCCAAAGGAAGAGCTAAGTTACAGTTTTCTGCTGGGAGTCTGATAGAAAAAGATGCTTTACGAAGGTGTATTTTACCTTGTCCGATAGGTGTTCCACTAATCATCTCAATTGCAAACCACGAAGCAGAGTGAAATTGAGGAATTAGGTGGGATATTGCAGAAAATAGTAAGTAACCGTGGTCTGCTACTATTGTATGTCCTTCAATAGGGAATCTGAGGTTGATGTAGTTTTTTTGCATCTTTTTACCTTTCTACAGACTTTATCTTTAATGATCTTTTAGTCAAAAATTGTAAGAAGCAGATTTTTCAGATCCTTGGGCTAATCAAACAATGAATACTAGCTCAATAATGGATCATATTTCTAGCAAACACAAATGATCTTTTTATTTTTTGTGTAGTCACAAATTTTTTAATCTGCTTGATCAGAAACTGAATAATCTAGTGGCAAGAGCTTTTCATATACAAAAGCTTTTGGGTGGTAAGAGCTTGCTTTAGAAGACCTTTTTGCTTAAATTACTTGGCAAAATTTTACTGGAGGAACCAGATGAGAGAAAGAATAAAAGAGATAGAGAGAAGAAGACAACGCTATCAGAAGCGTCTTCGTTTGAGAGCAAAGCTTGCAAAGCTTACAGATGAGAGAGAGAAGAAAGCTGTTTTGGAGAAGCTTCGTAAGCTTGGTTGGAGACCTTCCGAGTAGAATCTGCTAAGTTGAGAAGTGGTCTGCAGGTGATAGTGATAGAGTCGATGTAGCCACTTCAAACCTCCGCAAAGCCTTAACCCTTTCTCTACCAACCAAGATTAGCAATTGCATTTTGTTGCTAACAGGTATACTCTTGATCTATTTGTAACTTTCATTTTGTGGATTTTGCATGCCGATAAACTTAGAAGAAGCAAAGAAGATAGCCATTAAAGATCTCAGCAACCGTCTTGAAGTTGCTGAAAGTGATATTGATCTAAAATCGACTGAATCGACCGAATTTCCAAATGCTTGTCTTGGTGCTGCACGGGCTGGAGAGATGTGTGCAGACATGATGTTGACAGGCTGGAAGATCCATCTTGGTTGTCAAGGCAGCAGTTACGAGTATAGAGCTGCAAAGAATCAAGTACGTCTGTTCAACTTCAGTGGACAGAATTTCAAGATTTACCCTTAAGTTTTCAATCTGGTTTTTTGAGGAGAAGAGAGTATGAAGCGTTCACCACTATTTCATCTAGTCTTAGCTGCACTAGTTGTAGTTTACGCCTACATTGCTGGCAACTTAATTAGGCATGAACAGACCAAGATACGTTTAGAGCCACAGGTAAAACTCTATCAAGCTACACGCACATATGATCTGATAGTGAAGTATAAAAAGAACACTCCTCAATCGGTTATTGAAGCAGTTGCAAGTAGGTTAAATTCAAGGATTTTATACACATACGACTATCTGCCAGGATTCTCTTTTGAGTCTGTAGAATCGACAGGAACGCTTGAAGAGGTAATGGCTAGGTTCAAAGCTGATCCAAATGTTGAGTATGTCGAGCCGAATTACACCTATCGTATAGATCAAGTTTCAAGTCCAAATGATCCATATTTTGAGCAGTTGTGGGGACTTAACAACTTTGGTCAAGAGATAAATGGCAAGCCAGGTGGAATTTCTGGAGCCGACGTAAATATTCTAAAAGCCTGGGAGTTATCAAAAGGTAGTGAAGAGATAGTAGTAGGTGTTATTGACACAGGCAT
>JAEUQL010000333.1 GCA_016789295.1 Blastocatellia bacterium
GTTGCGGTTTCACAATAGACAGAAGCCCTCTACCTGTCTAAAATCTGACAACTATGGATTCTAGTAATAGGCTTTTAAGTCCATGCCTGCATAGAGGTGTGCTACTTGCTCGCTGTAGCCATTAAAAAGAAGCGTCTCTCTTGTGAAAAACTCACCTATTCGACGCTCTCTTGCCTGGCTCCATCTGGGATGGCTCACGCTAGGATTGACATTGGAATAGAAGCCGTATTCGCGAGGATTGGCCAAGTTCCAGGTAGTTGTTGGCTGCCTCTCTACTAGTTTGATCTTGACTACAGATTTGAGGCTCTTAAAACCATATTTCCAAGGCACTACTAGTCTTATAGGTGCGCCGTTCTGACCTGGAAGTGTTTCACCATAAAGACCAACGGCAAGTATCGTCAACGGGTGGGCAGCCTCGTCTATTCTAAGACCTTCTACGTATGGCCAGTCAAGCACTGTAGAGCCTAGCAGATTTGGTTTCTGGTTTGGCATCTGCTCAGGATCATAAAGTGACTGAAAGGCTACATATTTTGCTTGTGAAAGAGGTTTAACTCTATCAAGTAGCTTACTCAATGAAAATCCTATCCACGGAATAACCATTGACCAACCTTCAACACATCGTAATCTGTAGATACGCTCTTCTAAAGGAGCTATTTTCATCAATTCATCTATATCAAATATTTTTGGACTCTCCACCATCCCTTCAACACTGACTGTCCATGGTCTGGTAATGAACTTCTCTGCTCGTTTTGCAACACCGTGTTTATAGGTAGAGAATTCATAGAAGTTATTATATGTAGTAATATCTTTGTAAGATGTAGATTTATCATCGGCCAGGTTGAGTGGGACAGAAGAGTCTACAAGAGGTGAAATCTTTGTTGTCTGAATTGCGGCTTTTTCTTGAGGGACAAAGAGGTTTCTATAGATAGTACCTGTTGCTGTTACACTTCCTATTAGTGCAGCAGTTCGCAGAAAATTCCGCCTTGAAAGGTAGACTTTCTTGTCTGTTATCTCACTACTTTTAATGTCAGAAGTTTTTTTAATAAGCATATTCTTCCTTTCTAGTTCCTTCTTGGTGGCCAAGGAAAGAAAGCACTAGTACTTTCAACATACTCTCGATAACCAGGTCTCGATTCTACAAGCGTTTTTTCAAGAAGTGCTACACCAGAAACTTTCATTAATAAAAAAGTCATAATAAAAGGACTAAAGACTGTTCTGTAACCTAATGGGGTGGCAAGAGCTATCAGGAAATAGCCCCACCAAAGCAATGCATCACCAAAATAGTTTGGATGTCTGGTATATGCCCAAAGCCCTCTGTTCATTACTTTCCCTTTGTTGGCAGGGTCAGATTTGAACTTTTTGAGCTGCCAATCACCAACAGCTTCAAATAGAAACCCTATCAGCCAAACACCTGCCCCTAAATAGTCTAGCCAAGTTATTGCTGCAGGAACAGCAGAGATTTGGCCTATCTGCAAAGGCATCGAGATTATCCACATCAGAAGACCTTGAAGACCAAAAACGGTGTAGAGACTAACTATTGGAAAGTGCTCTCCGTGATGCTCGCGCATTGCACGATAGCGGAAATCTTCTCCCTTGCCGTGATTTCGCTGATATATATATAAGGAGAGACGAATCCCCCAGATCGCAGGTAAACAGACCAACAGTAGCTTTCTTGCCCAAAACCCATCTGTAAGAAAGAAACTGAGAATGGCTGTTAAAACAAATCCCATTCCCCAAAAAGAATCGACGATGCTTGCGTCCTTTTTTACAACACTGATTATCCAAAGTAGAAACATCATCGACATGATTGAAATAAAGGTGATCCCCAAAACAGCCAGTGTACTCACGTTCCTTCTCCTAATTAAGTATCTATAAATTTTGAAGACTAATCATAACGTCCTATCTCGTAGCAGATCCACGCACTAAAGTAGAGAGTTGTGCTGACTTGAAAAAAATTCCAATAAAAACGATACTTATCCGGTCTAATTTTCTGCGTCCATACTTCGCTTCTGAGTTAGGTAAGATGAAGATTTGTCCTAAATGCAATACTACTTTTGACGATAATTTCTCTCTTTGCCCCTATGATCAGAGAGTACTAGAACAAGAACCCTTCATCGGAAAACTGTTTCAAGATAAGTATCTTGTAGAGTCACGCATTGGGAAAGGCGGCATGGGAGTAGTCTACCGCGCCCAAGATCCAGGCAACGGCCAATATCGAGCAATCAAGATGTTGGCTCCGGAAATGTCTACAAACCAAGAAGTACACGATAGGTTTCTGCTTGAGTGTCAGATGCTTGAAAAACTGCAGCACACACATATAGTCAAACTCTACGAATCTGGAAAGACTGACTATGGAATGCTGTTTATGGTGATGGAGTTTATAGAAGGAAAGTCTCTCAAATCTGTCATTGACGAAAGGGTTGCAGCAGGAAACTCTTTCTCTCCTATCGAAACTCTTGACATGCTTGAACCTATAGCTGAAGCACTCTCATTTGCCCATGACAACGGGATAATTCACAGAGACTTGAAGCCTGACAACATAATGGTCTCTAAAATAGACAATGAAAAATCAAAAACAACTCTACTCGACTTAGGAATTGCAAAGATGCGCAACAACTCAGGTGAAACAGTAGCGCACCTCACCGTGCCAGGTCAGATAGTCGGAACAGCTTTCTATATGTCTCCTGAACAATGGGAATCGAAGAAGATAGACAACCGGATCGACATTTATGCCTTTGGTGCTGTGATACACGAGATGATAGCTGGCAAGAAGGCTTTTCCAGGCCCCAAAATCCCTGATCTTATACGACAGCATATGATCATGCCTAGACCAAGACTTGAAGGTGTGCCAGAAGCATTTGCAGAACTTCTACTGAGGTCGATTGCAAAAGAGAAAGAAGAAAGACCTACTTCTATAATCAATTTTGTAAAAGATCTACGATTGATGCTTGAGCAAGTAGAGAGAGAACCAGAGAACGTTCAATCAACGATAGAGGCTAGTAAAGAAGCTGCCACATCCACACCACAAGCAGAATTACAGAATGATGACAGTAGTAATGAAGAACAGAATCAGAACAAGCCTGGGTTTCTGTCAAGCCTCAAAAGGCTTTTTGGTAGGTAGGGTTTCTAGACTTCTACAATAACAGGAATAATTACTGGCCGACGCCCTGTGCCTTTCTGTATGTAGCGTTTAAGGTCAATCCTGATCTTCTCTTTAAGAACAACCCTATCACGACGCTCTTCTTGACTCGATAGATTAATAGTATTAGAAACAATCTCAGAAAGCTTTCCAGTGTAAAGAGTCTCTTCTTCTGGAGTGTTAAAGCCTCTAGTAACTATCTCTGGTTTTGTCTCTACAGCTCCAGATACCTCATTGATAGCAATTATCGGAAGTACTATTCCATCATAAGCAAGCTGCTTGCGATCACGTACTACCATATCGTCAATATGGCCAAAGCCACTTGAGTCGATGTAGCGTCTGCCTATCTGTACTTTTCTATCTCCAATAGAGATGCTTTCTGCATCAAGTTCAATCACATCACCCGATTCTACAAGAACTACTCTGTCTGGACTGTAGCCAAGGCTTATGGCAAAGGCTTTGTGTCGATATAGTTGGCGGTATTCTCCGTGAATAGGTATAAAGAATTTTGGTCGAACAGCCTCAAGCATCATTCTTAAATCTTCTTGAGCACCGTGTCCAGAGACATGTACACGTGCCGAGGTCGAATCGACTACTTCGGCTTCACGCTTGTAGATGTGATTGATAAGTCGTGAGATAGATTTTTCATTACCTGGAATTTGCCTAGCAGAAAGCACAACTGTATCACCTTTTGACACTTTTGCCTGCTTGTGGTTATCAACAGCCATTCTAGAAAGTACAGACATAGGCTCGCCTTGGCAACCTGTCACCAGCAACACTACTTCATCACTGGGATAGCGGCTCGCATCTGCAGCAGTAATTGTTATCCCATCGGATATGTCGAGCATGCGCGTAGCCTCGGCTACTTCGATGTTGCGTAGCATACTGCGTCCAAGTAAAGCTACTCTGCGACCAAACTGTTGTGCAAGGTCAAAAATAATCTGAATTCTGTGGATACTTGAAGTAAAACAACTAACAATTATACGACCTTGCGCACGATCAAATATATCTTCAAGAGCAGGAATTACAGCCTTCTCTGAGTGCATTCTTCCAGGTCTTTCAGCATTGGTTGAGTCTGACAGTAATGCAAGAACACCTTCATTACCATAGCGTTTTAGAAGAGCAACGTCGAGAGGTGCACCACAAACAGGTGTGTCGTCAAATTTGTAATCTCCAGTGTGTATTACCACTCCAACAGGTGTGGTCACTGCAACTGCAACACACCCAGTAGTTGAATGTGACACGTGAATAAACTCTACTAGAAAAGACCCTAACTCAAACATCCCTGAAGGTTTTATTGTATGAACAAGAACATCATCTGTAAGGTTGTGCTCATCTAGTTTAGAGGCAAGCACGGCTGCTGTGTAAGGAGTAGAGTAGACAGGAACATTTACAGTCTTTAGCAGAAATGGTACAGATCCTATGTGGTCTTCATGGCTGTGTGTGAGTATCAACGCGAGAACTTTGTCCCGGTTTTCGTGCAGATATGTAAAATCTGGCACTATCACATCTACTCCAAGATGGCCAGCATCAGGAAACATCAGACCAGAATCTATAACGATTATTTCATCGCCATAGCGCATAGCCATACAGTTCATTCCAAATTCACCAAGCCCACCAATCGGAATTATCTGAAGTTTTTCTGACACAAGTTTTTATCTTTCTGGCTAGTCTGTAAGTGTTGTTATAAGAACTTTGATGATAACAGAGAGCTTATGCAAAACACATCCTATACTAGTATGATCTTTCCGTTCTTAAATTAACACTCAAAGTTGAAGT
>JAEUQL010000334.1 GCA_016789295.1 Blastocatellia bacterium
CCGTAAGATTTTCTCCACCACTTATAGTAGACGAGGACGATATAGAGACTGCATTAGAGATATTTGACCAGTCGATAAGTGCTGCTCTTCTGTCTTCTAAAAAAGTCTAACAGTTTGGTAAAGAAGCACAATCCTACTTCTTGTGCTTCTTTACTTCACCAAACCTCGATTCAAGCATAGATCTTAGTAAGACTATTTCTTGATTTATGTTATTGATAGCTGAAGAGAAGTTCTGTTCGTGAGACCTTGCAAACTCCACTACCGTTTCAAGAGCTTTTGAATAGAAGTCCGTAGCCGAATTTTGTGGAGCAGGCTTAGTTTCTAGAAGTTTTGCTATCAGAGCCTGCTGTTTTGTAACCTCTAAAAGCTTGTTTGTAAGCTGCTCCAGATCTTTTTGTCTCTCTTTCTGGTACTGCTCAAGCTTCTGCTCTATCTCTTGTACAGTCTGTTGAAGCCGAAGAAGCTCTGGTGCATGTTTTTCTGACTCTTCTTTCAGAGTAGGTTTGGCTGCTTCTGGCTGATTTTCAGTTACTTGCTCTGTCACTGCTGTCTGGTCGTTCTGAACAGGTTCATCAACGCTTTTCTGTTTGGACAACTCTATCTTCTCTTCTGGAAACTTTCCGTGTGCAACAGTTGCAGTTTTCCACGTGTGGAAAGCTTCTTCTACATCTTTTTTGTAAAAAAGCTTCACTTTCCAGTTTTCACGAGCATTTCTTGTTCTATTTAAGCCAAATTTTTTTAAGGCAGTAAGCCATCGGAAATAGGATCTTTCAGATATTGAGTAGATCTCTTTCAGTTTTTGTCGATGCAGCCACATTTCTGGGTCAGAAAAATGAGCAGGTGCAACGTCTAACCACTTTTCATACTCGTCAGGTTCTGTTGAAATGTCTGGAACAATGGGATGGTAGTTGAAAAGGTCTGACATTTTCGGCTGCTTTAACCTCCTTAAATAGAGCGCAACCGGTAAAGTGTTAGTGAGGGGAGAGCTTGGAAGCTATCTTCCAGTTTTGAGTCACTTATGAAAACTTTTAAGAGCTACATCTTCCGATTCAAATGCTTCAAAAACAGTGATCAACTTGGTTATAGTCAAAAGATCTATCAGCCTTTTTGTCAGATTTACTAGTTTCATCTCACCCCCAGCTCTCTTTACTGCTGTGTAGCACCTGACTACTTCGCCCAATCCAGAGCTGTCCATGTATGGGACATCACTGCAATTTAGCAAGACACGGCGTACCCCACGAGCAATGAGGTCGGCAACGTGCTGCTTTAGTTGCACGTCTCCGTCACCAAGTAGTATCTTGCCTTCAAGGTCGAGGATTGTGATATCTCCCACTTGACGCTCCCTTATATTCATACATCTATGCCTTTCTAATATAGACTCAAAGCTCTTATGCTCTTATGCAAAATCACTATTGCAAAATCACTAATGTGGGTTCGTGATGAAGCCAACGTGCAGTTTTCCGTTAACTCCTTGCTACACCGTCGAGAGTGTACAACAATATTGCCCCAGCAAGCAATCCTGCCATTCTGGCGTAACTCTACTTGCTATAGTGAAAGTTTTAACATGCTGGCAGAAAGATTTCTGCTCAAGTTGGTTGCAACTAGGAGCTTAAAGAGTAGAGAAACCATCAGGATTACTATGCTGTTACTGGATGCTGGGTAATTTCAGACTGTGAGAAAAGATAGCAGAAGTAATAAGCCATTGCGAAAGTTATAGTTTCAAGCCTAGAATGGAAAATGGGCTTAGTAGAAGAAGTAGACAGCATCTTCTAAAATAGGCTTCTTGGTCACCAAGTCCAAAAGCTTTGGTGCAAGTGCTGGAGAGTTTGGCTACATTCAAAGCTTGAGTTATAAGTAATATGACTCAAATAGATTTTCGCAAATGATTGTACGCTTATCTTAATCTAGTCTTTCTAGTGCTTAAGTAGAACTGTACTATATGGAGGTTTACAACAGTGAAGTCATTAGAGGATTTTCCACGTTGCTCCTTCTGTCATAAATCTAACCGTGAAGTCAAAAAACTCATAGCAGGACCATCCGTCTACATATGCAATGAATGTGTAAATATATGTAATGAAATAATAGCCGATGGTCAGCAAGAAGCCGAAGAGAAGCGTACAGGTCTTCCAACTCCTGTTGAGATAAAGCGTTTTCTAGATCAATACATCATTCAACAAGAAGAGACAAAGAGGCGGCTTGCTGTTGCCGTCTATCAACATTACAAACGTGTTTCCTATATGAAAAAACGTACAAAGAAAGATGATGTAGAGGTACAGAAGAGCAATGTGTTGTTGATAGGACCAACAGGAACAGGCAAGACTCTATTTGCACAAACACTTGCACAGATACTTGATGTGCCTTTCTGCATAGCTGATGCCACCACCTTGACAGAAGCCGGGTATGTTGGAGAAGATGTTGAAAATGTTATTAGTAAACTTCTTGAGAGTGCTGGTGGAGATGTAGAAAGAGCACAGATTGGAATGATCTACATCGATGAGATAGACAAAATAGCGCGTAAAGATGACAACCCATCTCTGACAAGAGATGTTTCTGGAGAAGGAGTACAACAGTCGCTGCTGAAGATATTAGAAGGAACAGAAGTTACAGTTGCTCAAGCTTCTCGTTCTGGTCGCTATCCTCAACAAGAGCGTGTCAAGATAAGCACTAATAATATACTTTTCATATGTGGTGGAGCTTTTGTAGGAATAGACAAAGTTGTAGAAAAAAGGATGGGGGCTAAGTCGCTCGGATTTCATGCAAAAGTTAAAGAGACTCCATTTGCAGCTAAATCTAATATTCTTTCTAAAGTTGAACCCGAAGATCTAATAGCTTATGGCATGATCCCGGAGTTTGTAGGGCGATTACCTGTTGTTAGCTCTCTTCATGAACTTGATGTTACTGCCCTTGCAGAGATACTTACTAAACCAAAAAATGCTCTGCTCAAGCAGTTCCAAGCCCTTTTTGAGCTTGATGGTATCAAGATGATCTACTCAGATGCTGCTGTAGAAGCACTAGCCTCTAAAGCAATGGAGTTGAAGATAGGAGCCAGAGGGCTGAGAATGGTTCTTGAAAAGTTGATGCTTGACGCCTTCTATAGTCTGCCTTCACAGAGAAAGATAAAAAAGTTCACTATAACTAGTGAAATGGTAGAGTCTGGAGCAGTTTCATTGCAGGCACTCGAACAAGCATCATAGCCTTAGTAACGGAGAATATAGATAATGCGGGTACTTTATGATCCAATAGAACCTTATGATCAAGGCAGTTTACAAGTTTCTTCTCTACACAATATCTACTATGAGCAGTCTGGAAATCCAGATGCTACACCTGTAGTGTTTCTGCACGGAGGCCCCGGAGGAGGGTCTGACCCAATATATCGGCGCTATTTCAACCCAGAGCTTTATCGAATCATAATCTTTGACCAACGTGGTTCAGGTAACAGCACACCACATGCATGTCTGGAAGAGAACACTACTTGGCATCTTGTTGAAGATATAGAGCGTCTGCGAGAAAAGATAGGAATAGACCGATGGGTAGTCTTTGGTGGTTCCTGGGGAAGTACGTTGAGTCTAGCTTATGCAGAAACATATCCTGACAAAGTTCGTGGGTTGATACTTCGAGGGATTTTTCTTTGCAGGAAGAAGGAGATAGATTGGTTTTATCAACAAGGTGCGTCAGCAATATTTCCTGATGTTTGGCAAAATTATGTTGATGTGATACCAGAACAGGAAAGAGATGACTTCTTGGCAGCGTACTACAAAAGGCTGACAAGTGATGACGAGCATACCCAACTCACTGCTGCTCGTGCTTGGAGTGTATGGGAAGGAAGTACTTCCAAACTCATCCCTTCAAAAGACCTTATTGATAACTTTGCGGAAGTTAATAAAGCTTTGGCTCTAGCTCGCATAGAGTGCCACTACTTTGTAAACAACGCTTTCTTTGCTACTGACAACTATCTGATTGAAAACGTTGGTAAAATCAGGCATGTACCAGGAGTAATTGTGCAAGGGCGTTATGATGTTGTTTGTCCAATGATGAGTGCTTGGGATCTGCATGTAGCTTGGCCAGAAGCTAAATTAGAGATAATTCCAGATGCTGGCCATTCTATAACTGAGCCTGGAATTATTGATGCTTTGGTGAGAGCTACCGATCAATTTTCCTCTCTAAAATAAGAACTTTGAGCAGGTTTTCTACTTTTTATCTCTCAGTCTTTCATTGACTTTGCGCAGAAGTTCACGTACTTGGAAGGGTTTGGATATACAGTCTTCGGGCTGTACATCAAACTCTTCGGATTTGAGAACCTCATCTACCACGTGAGAAGCAGAACATATAATGATGGGTATTTTACTGATAGGCTCTGAATAGGATTGTAGCAGAAGCATCAATCTAGGCCCACTAATTATGGGCATCATTACATCTAGAATGACTAGATCGGGAATTGACTGTTTAACTTCACTAACAGCCTTGAGACCGTCTTCAGCCGTGACAACATCATAACCTGAATCGGTTAAGATATCGCGCAGTAGCTCGCGTATATCCTCCTCATCATCTACAACGAGGATTCTTTTCATGATGTTTTACCTCACTTGGCTCAAAATTTCAGAAAGGCATTGAATAGAGATTTGACAGCATTACATCTCAATGGTGCTGGCATACTTTCCAAGTATATACATATATATACTCGATTTGCAAAGTTAATAAAAAGGTTTTTTGAAGGTTAAAGGACCACAGCACAGACATTGCTATAGTACTAACTGAACACAGTGGCAAACAAACTTAAAACAAAGACTCAGATTGACTTTTTTCTTCTGGTTTCGGATAATCTCTGTCTTGGTAGTCTTCTAGTATAAGCAGAAATAGAGACAAGATAGTCCAAGTAGACTTAGGGTTACAGCAAAGCATTACAAAATGTGGT
>JAEUQL010000335.1 GCA_016789295.1 Blastocatellia bacterium
AAGGGGCTATTGGAAGCTTGTCTACAAAAACCTCAACCCCTACATTGCTGTCATGGCATATGTGTATCAAGTCGGAAGAGAGACCATCGGAAATATCTATCATTGCCGAAGCCAATCCTCTTTCACCTATCACTCTTCCTAACTCGACACGTGGAATGGGTAGAAGATGAGCTTTTATTGCTGCCAATTTGTTGCGGGTATCTCTTGAATTGAACGAAGCAAATAGATCATTTGCCAAAGGAAGCAGTGTTCCGCTTTCGGCAAGTCTCAACCCAGACTTGAGCAGTTGGAGTCCTAAAGCAGAGCCTCCCAAACTGCCTGTAATGTAGACCAGATCCCCAGCTTGTGCAGAGTTTCTTCTTACTGCCTTCCCTCTCTTACATTCACCTATTAGAGTAATACTGATAAAAAGCTTATCTTTTGAAGATGATGTATCACCGCCTATCAACTGTACATTTTGCTGCTTTGCAAAAGTTAGGATACCGTCAGAGAAATCACGAAGAAATTGCCCTGTATACTTTTTGGGAGTTGCAATATTTAGGAGAAAAAATTTTGGCTGTCCACCCATTGCTGCAATGTCACTCAAGTTCACAGCAAGAGCCTTGTAACCAAGACGGTCTGCAGAAGTAAAATCGAGGCTAAAGTGGGTATCTTCTACAAGAAGATCACTTGTAATAAGCCACTCTCGATCTACAGATGAGGCCACCACTGCAGCGTCATCACCTATCCCAGTTATCAAATCAGGAAATGTGCCTGTCAATGTGCGTGCTTTAAGCTCGGCGATAAACTCAAACTCACTTTTCACAAAAAACTCACCTTACAAAACTTTCTTCAATGCCTCAAGTCCAGCTTCTATTGTCTCAATAGGTACAGAATAAGAGAAACGCAAATGGCCTTCACCATCAGGGCCAAAAACGTTACCTGGCACAGTTGCAATAGTTGCTTTCTCTAGAAGGAAGTTTGCAAAATCCCGGCTAGTCTTACCATATTTCTCTAGCTCTTTACTTATCTTGGGAAATGCGTAGAACGCTCCAGCCGGTGGCTCACACTCAAAACCAAGCTCACACAAACCTTCTACAAGCATGTCTCTTCTACGTCTATACTCTCCTAAATTATCACTGATGAAACCTTCACATATTTTAATAGCGGCAAGCCCTGCCCACTGAGTAGGAGTACTCACACCATTTGTCGAATAGAGTACCGACTGCTTCATTCCTGTAATGAACGGTTCTGGAGCCACTGCATAACCGAGACGCCAGCCTGTCATTGAATAAGACTTTGAAAAAGTGAATGTGCTGAGAGTTCTTCGATACATATCGGGAAGTGAAGCGATGGAAACGTGTTGACCATCGTAGACTAGGTCTTCATAAGCTTCATCAGAAATAACTAGCAAATTCTGCTCTTTGACAAAATTTGCGATCTCAACCATCTCTTCACGAGTCCATACAAGTCCTGTTGGATTTTGTGGTGAAGCTAAGCAGAGAAGCTTGGTTCGTTTCGTCAGTTGCGCTTTGAGTGTAGCAGTGATGCCTTCAGAACGTGCTCTCAAGCTGTTGATAAGTACTGTTTTGCCACCTGTCATCGATATCAGGTCTTTTGTAGGTGTCCAGTAGGGAGAAAATAAGAGCACCTCTTCGTCTTGATTGAGAACCGCCTGAAAAGCGGCAAACAGACCGTGCATCCCTCCGGCTACTACAATGATCTGTGAAGGGTCTACTACAAGATTGTTCTTTTTGTAGAGCTTCTCTGCGAGTGCTTGTAGAAGTTCGGGAATACCACTGGAAGGGGCATAACGTGTCTTATTTTCTAACAAAGCTTGTGTACAAGCATCTTTGATGGCTTGAGGTGTAGGAGCAAAAGGCTCACCACCTTCAAACTGAAACACTTCATGCCCAGATCGCTTCATAGCTAGAATCTTGTTGCGAATAAGTACAATCTCAGAAAAACCTACACCTGAAAGACGGTCTGCAAGACGAATATCTGTAGCTGTGGAACTCAAAATAACCCTCCAGAAGATCTACTTTTTTGTTTTACAGGATCGCTCATTATAGGCAATCACTAGCAGGATGTAAATTTAAGAAAGTTTTTTGCAGTAGCTAGTGGAGTCCATCAAAAAGTTAAGTCACTGTAGCTTTCAAAATGTGCTGAAAACAGGAGGTGGCAGAAATTTAGTCACTGTTGAGGCATTTCTATATTCGCTCGACTTTCCTCATTAATTACTAAGCCTAAATGAAGAGAGCTTTAGTACTACATTTTTGCTATTGCACTGTGGCAGATTTTAATAGGCAGCAGGATTTTTGCAGGGTGAGTAGATAGTTTTCGCTATCTACTCACAAAAAAGTCTAAAAGAATGTTTTACCTGTTTTGGCCATTTCTAAAAGAATGTCTGCAGCTTTGAAGCGTTCACCAAACTTGCTTTCAAGTTTAGCAAGAGTATCAACTACCGTTTTTAGTCCTTCGGTATCTGCAAACTTGAATGGCCCTCCAAGTATTGGAGGAAAGCCTATACCCATAACGCCGCCAACATCTCCGTCACGAGCATTTCTCAAGATATTTTCTTGCAAGCAATAGGCTGCTTCGTTGAGAAAGGCGTAGAGAAACCGCTCAGAAAATTCTCCTATCTCGCCACTCTTCCTGTCACTACCAAAAGGTAGAAGATTATAGACTGAACTGTCTACCTTTCCTTTCTTACCATCATTGTAGAGATAGAAACCTCGACCATTTTTGCGTCCCATACGCCCATCTGCAACAACCTTGGAAATAAAATCAGGCCCTTTCATACGCTCACCCAGAGCAAAAGCCATAAATTTTCCAGCTTTTTCAGCAACATCTATTCCAACTTCATCTGTAACGGTTATTGGGCCAACTGGGAATCCAACTTTTGTAGCACCTGCATCAACATCCTCTATCTTGTAACCTTCTGCTAGTGCACAGTAGCCTTCTAACACATAGCGTCCAAAAACACGTGACGTGTAAAAACCTGGGCCATCGTTTACAACTATCGGAGTCTTACCATAACGCCTTGTCACATCAACTACTGTTGCAGTAACTTCTGGAGCCGTCTTCTCTGTCACAATAATTTCAACAAGCGGCATTTTGTGAACAGGTGAAAAGAAGTGCATACCTATAAAACGTTCTGGGCGTTTGGAAGCCTGTACAAGCATTGTGATAGGAATTGCAGAGGTGTTAGAAGCAAATATTGCGTGTTCTGGAAGTACCTCTTCTACCTCTTTTATCACTTTGTGTTTAAGAGCTACATCTTCAAATACAGCTTCAATTACAAGATCCGATGTCTTAAAACCAGAATAGTCGGTAGCACCAGATATCAGACCAAAGCGTTTGGAGATCTCTGTCTGAGAGTTACGTCTTTTTCCATACTTTTCTTTGAGTACACTAGCGGCATAACTTATACCTCTACCAACTGACTCTTCATCTCTATCTTTCATTCTGACAACGTAGTTAGTGTCCGCACTTACTGCAGCAACACCTGCACCCATCAGACCGGCACCAAGAACTGCTATCTTCTCAACATCCATAGGCTTAATATCATCGCCTACTGAACTATCTTTTTTAGCTTCTGTACTTCTAAAAAAGATATGAATCAAGCTGAGAGCTTCACGAGAAACCACCAGTTCACCAAAACCACGTGCTTCGGCTTCAAAACCTGCTTCAATACCGTTTATAAGCCCTTCTTTGACAGCTTTCAGAATCTTGTAAGGTGCTGGATAAAGACCTTTGGTCTGTTTATTGACCATTGCTTCTGCACCTTTGAATATAGCCTCTAAGGCTTCGCCTTTTGGGACTGGCCAGGTTGGACGAGCCACCTTAAGACTATCTTCTGCAAGTTTGTAAGCACGATCTTCTGCTACTTCACGCAGTATTGCTGGAGGACATATCTCATCTATAAGACCTACAAACTTTGCTCGTGCCGGAAAAGTATTTTTACCTGTCAACATCTTCTCAAGAGCCATTTCAATAGGAACAAGTCTTGATAAGCGTTGTGTGCCTGTAGCTCCGGGTAAGAGTCCAAGCTTTACTTCTGGTAAACCCAAAGCTGTTTTTGGATGGTCTGTCGCAATACGATAATGACCGTTGAGTGCTAATTCAAGCCCACCACCAACACAGATACCATTGATAGCTATGACTACAGGTTTTTTAGAGTTGTAGAGCCTTGAGAAGAGTTTCTGTGCCTCAAGACTACCTTTATATCCTGCTTCCACAGAGGTCAGGTCTGCAAACATCGATATATCTGC
Source organism: Blastocatellia bacterium (assembly GCA_016789295.1). Classification (GTDB taxonomy): domain Bacteria; phylum Acidobacteriota; class Blastocatellia; order Chloracidobacteriales; family JADJPF01; genus JAEUQL01. Next base: position 4,254 of record JAEUQL010000335.1, read on the forward strand.
ACCAGACAAAAAGTTATCTTCTTTGCCACTAATTATTACCAAAGCAACTATCCTCTCATCTTGTTCAAATATAGTAATAAGCTCGGCCAACTCTTCTACTGCTTGTCGTTTTAGCAAATTGTAACGCTCACCTGGCAAATCGATGACTATAGTTGCTACACCTTTGTCATTTACGTATAGATTCAGAATTCTACTGTCCGCCATTTTTATTACTCCTTTATGCTCTTTCTACAATCATCGCTGCACCTAATGCACTAGCCGCACAGACTGTTAAAAGGCCGTGTTGTAGGTTTCTTCTCTTCATCTCATTTACAAGCGTTGTAAGCATTCTTGCTCCAGTAGCACCAAATGGGTGGCCAATCGATATAGAGCCGCCACAAACATTGAAACGTTCCATATCTACTTCACCAATAGCATCTTCACGGCCAAGATGTTTTCTGGCAAAGTCGCGTGAAGCAAAAGCTTTCAGGTTGCAAAGTATCTGGCCAGCAAAAGCCTCGTGCATATCGACTAGATCTATATCTTTTAAGCTCATCTTTGCTTGATCGAGCACTTTGGCAGTCGAAAAAGCCGGCCCAAGCAGAAGCCCTATGTCTGGGTCGAGTCCGCTGAAAGCATAAGCTTTGATGTAAGCAAGAGGAGTGTAGCCGTG
>JAEUQL010000336.1 GCA_016789295.1 Blastocatellia bacterium
AGGCTTGAAAAAGAGAGTTTACCGTTTTCTGTTTGGCCTTTCGGGACATAAGAGATAACTGGTTTACCTTTATAACTATCTTTTACCTCGTCAAACTCACCAACAACTACTGATACCAAATAGCTGGCATAAGCTCTATCCATCTTCCAATGCCAAGTCTTCTTCTTGTTTGCAGCAGGTTTGACACTGATAAGATCTCCATTGGATATTACTTGGTACTTCTCATCTACAGTAACAATTGTCTCGCTGGTAGCTCTATCATTTGGATAATCATAGCAAGGAAACCAGTAATGGTTTGTGTCTGGCTGTCCTTGTGTCCATATCTGGTAAGGTCTTGAAGGGTCTGATTCTGTTGGTACTATATAGGCGACTCCTTGTTTAGGATTGGCACTATATTTTACAACAATAGATATATCTTCACCTGCTTTATAAGGCCGACCAAGTTCTACATAAAGCTTCTCTTCTTTCTCATATCTGTATTTCAGATCTGAACCAGCAGCAAGCTTTACTGACTCTATCTTCATCTTGCCAGCATCTAATTCAACTTCTTTGAAGTTATCTTTATAAGGATGAAGTGTAATTGTAGTCTCTCCTGTAAGAGACTTTCCAACGATATCAAAGCTTACAGCTATGCGATAATGCTCAACATCGTAATCGTGGCTACGTGGCCATTGATAAGGTGGTGGTTGAGGAGCAGCAAGTTGTGCCGAGGCCAAGCCTATAGACACAAACAAAAGAGCTAAAACGGATAAGAACTTTTTCAATAATTTATAAACAGGCAAAGGCATAGCCCATTTTCCTTTCCAAAAACGTTTTTTAGCAGTTGCTAAGTACTACTTAACAACTGCTATTGATAATCACTGAGCTATTGTAAAGAGGAAGTTTCTAGAAATGCCTCCATCGGGATTGCGAACCACAATGAAGTGTGCACCAGCAGAATTGGTTGGAAACTTCTTTATCTTGATATTTGTAGAAGAAGCTACTGTAGCTTTGAGTCTTACACCGTCCATCTCGACTACAGCTCCTCTTTGAAATTCTTGTCCCAAAATCTCTACTTTCAGCTTTGCAGTTCCAGCTTTTGTTGTAGCAGGAAGCAGTCTTTCTATCTTTGGAGCTTTGACTACCTTAAAGTTTCTTGCACTCTCATCTGTGACACTAACGCCACCTTGTACTACCTCAAGGCGAACTCTTGCGCGATCTGTCTCAACATCTTCTGGTAGTGCATATTTGAACTCTGTTACAGAAGCAGGAAGTCCAGAAGCTATTTCTATTGGGAAAGTAGCACCACCATCGGTCGAAAGTAGTAACCTCTGCTTTGGAGTTCCATTACTATCAATCTCCCAGTCAATATTTATGGTAGGGCCGCCAGCACTGAAAACTTCGCCACCGTTTGGTGAAAGTAGCCTGAAAGCTGGTGGTGGTACACTGCCTTCATATGTATATGCGTTGTTAAGTTCACCCATCTGTCCATCTGGATTGATAACTACTACTTTGATTGCTCCTGGGTTGCTTACAGGTGTAGTTAATGTCAAGAAGTTTTGATCTAAGAATGTTGAAGCTACTTCTCTACCATTCCATATTACACGAGCACCAGACCTAAAATTATCTCCACCTACTCTGACTTGTTGCCCGCCAGTTGTTGGGCCTCTATCAGGTGAAACAAAGTTAACTACAGGAGCAGGTGCTGGACGTTGACTGTAAGTAAAAGCTTGTGTGAGTGTTACGCTTTCACCATTCGGATTTACAACTCTTACATCCACTCTGCCAGCAGAACCTGGTGGGGTGACTGCTGTAGCTGTAGTCTCGTCTACAAATCTGGCTTGACCATCTTCACCACCAAAGAGAACTCGTAGCCCTTCCCTAAAGCCTTGGCCACGAAGTGTAACCATTGTTCCACCGTTTTCTGAGCCAGAGTTTGGGTTGATGAAGTTTACAGCCAAAGGCTTCTGCTCAAACTGCCTAACACCAACGCTTGCCGTGTAGACTCTGTCACCTCGCGGTGAGCCGTCACTGTCGGCTGCTACACTAGCAGCATGAAATGTCACTGTGCCAACATTCTGGTTTGGAGCAGTCCATTCAAATCTCCACATAACTTGCTGGCGTGTTCCTGAAAAATTTCCAGCTATTGTAGTCATCAAGTAAGAACGGCTGGAACCACCAACACTTCCAGGGCTAAGTTGCGTTTGGACTGGGTCTACTGGCCTGATAGTTCCTGCAGATTCACCTCTCTGTGTCACATTGGTAAGCTGAAATCCCCAACGTGCGGCATCTGGATCATCAAGAATGATATCGACTAAGTAGCTTTGGCCTGGATTGTAGTTGTTTGGAAGGTTTACTATTGCCAACCTACCTCTTCCACTGTTGAGGCTAAATGTGCTGTGGCAAGATGTGCAGTTCTGTTCGTTTGGTGCAGCAGTGTTTCCCAGAGGAGGCCCTCCAGAATTTGCGCTTGCACTCTGAAATAAACCAGAAAACAGCCCACAAAATAGAAACAGTAGCACTAGCCCGATCTTGTATTGCTTCATTTTTGTCTCCTCTTTTTGCTAGTGACTACTTCAATGGAGTAGCACGATATGGATTTGCAGAAGGAGCAGGAACAAGCGCAGGTAGTATAGAAAAGACTACTGCTCTGTCCGTTGCAGACAAGTCTTTTATCACTTCAAAGTTTTGAAGGTTCTGCAAAGTCACATCAGCATTAAGGACAAAAAGACTTGCACGGCTTGCACCACCGCGAACAAAGACAGCAAACTTTCCAACATTCGGGTCTGCTTTTACTCCATCAACATCGTCAGCAGAAAGAAAAGCTATAGGGCGTGGATTTTCTGTAAAAAGACCTTCAAAAGTGAATAGCTGTTGGCGTGTGCCCTCAAGAAAGAGCAGCAGTATAGATGCTTGACCATCTGGTAGGACTGCTACTGCAGGACGGTCTTCAGGAAACTGTAGCCTGTTTGGGTTTACAATCGTTGAAATTCGATAATAGGTTATTTTTAGTGCTCCAGAGCGTGTATCTAAACGCAGTGGAACTATCACATCAAAAAATCCAATAAGACCAGGTACTTCACAATCACGGTAGTAAGCAACTGCATAGCGTAGTGCTCTACGCTTGAAAGGCTCTGTCTCTTTCTCTACTGCAGGAAAAAAGTCTGATGGAAGCATCTGCATATCTACTTGCCGTTGTAACTTCAGCAGTGATTTCTCTGGCTCAACAAACTCTGGATCATCACTACCTTGCTGTAACGGTCTGATTCCAGTGTCTAATCCTTTAACTAGATCATAACGAAGAAGTGCACGGTCGCTAAGTGCAGTTGTTGTCTGCGCTTGTGTTGAAATAACAGATATTAAAAAAAATAAGAATATATATATAGCTTTTGACATCGCTCCTCCAGATTACACCTTTGAAACTATTTCAATTAAGATATTTTTTAACCAAAATAAAACTTTTTTCTGATTCACTATAGAAGGCTAGATGAAACCCTTGTAAGGGAGTGCAACCCACTTCAGTAAACAGCTTTTGAGGTTTGTGCCAAAATAGCACATCGCATGTGTCAAAACAAGTTCACTAGAGAATAATTAAATAGATTTTGAGCCTTAAATTAAAACTGTCCAACAGGTTGATAGCTGCCAAGGACTATGTTTGTCGAGTAAACTTGTTTTTACAGTTGTTGTAAAATAGAGAGTCTTTCATAAGTCTTTGAGCAGGTATTGCAACTTGCAAAAAAATAGAAGCAATCTTTATTCTAATAATGCTTTTAAGAGAAAGGCTTTTATGACTAAAAACAAACCTTCATCCGCTACAAAAAACAGACTCTCTCGTGTTGCAAAGTATGGATTTCTGGCACTCTGTTTACTCTGCATACTTGCAATAGCTGGCTATTTCTTTGATGTTCTCGAATATGAGATCTGCTTTACCAGTCAGGTAGCCAGAGTCAGCGATGTTATTCACAAGGACTCTACCCTTTATATGCTTATAACTGTTACAAACAACAAAGAGAAGCAGACTATTTCAAGCTGGCTTAAAGGCGACAAGGACAAAATAAAATCTCAAGTTTTTAGGAAAGACAGCATTGTCATAGCTTATGATGGAAACAACTTTGCCAAGCATTATACAGAAGATTCGGATACTTTCATGTTCCATTTATGTCAAGGCAACATCATTGGTCTTGAGTTTCTGATTAAAGGACTTAAATATACCAAAGTAGATCCTCGGAGGATACCAAGGGAGTGTTCTTTTTCTTATCCATTTGAAGAAGAATGGTCTCAGTTTGTACCTGTCGATCCTGTCAACTCTTACTCTATAACGTTGAATACTGGTAGTCTTCTGCTTGAAACTAGAACCGATCCTTCTACCAGTGACCTTTCTGTAGAATTTGTCAAAGAGTCTGACCCAAGCAAAAACTTATCTCTCTACATCAGCACAAAACGTAGTTTGATTTTTAATGGTGAATATGAAAAATTGGGACTTCCTTCTCTTAGAGAAAGTGACTCTGATATCGGATTTCCTTCAATTAGAGGGCTTCCTTAAATATATTCATTATCGGTAGAAAAAAGCTGAATCAATAATGATCGCAGGCTGTTAGTTGTCTTACTGAAAGATTCTCTATCTCTGTCGATAAAAACTCTTTACTCTACTACAACAGATCTAGTACATTCCTGCTAGGTCTAGTAAGTCGGAGGGTGTGAGAGATGACAATATCGCCTGCAGCTATAGGATTAATTGCGGCTATTTTTAAGACAGTAGTAGATCTGGTAAAACCTGCAAAACAAGAACTTCAAGAACAATGGATAAAGTTTGATCTCTCCAATGCCTCTTCTAACTATCTGAAGAAGATAGACAAACTTCACAACTCAATGAAGATAATAGGGATGGATAAACCTATTCGTCTAACCAATATTTTTACACAA
>JAEUQL010000337.1 GCA_016789295.1 Blastocatellia bacterium
ACCGTAGTTTGCTCCTTCTATTGCTGGAAGCGTGCCTGGAAGTTGATTTTCATTGACAAAAGGCTCTGTTCCAGATGGGAAAAGGTCTTCAAGCATCAAGTATTTAGCTGGTTTACCATCTAGAGTCAATCTTACTAGGATAAGATCACCACTCTTTGCATTGCCGTCAAACGGAACTGGTTTCAAGATAGGTCTGTTGTCTTTATCAACTTCTAGGCTTAGCTTGAAATAGTCTCGGCCTATGGATAGAGCTTCAGACCCAGCAGCTTTTACATTGGCTTCACGTGTAAAATAAAGAGAAGTAAGAGAAGCACAAAGAGTTCCTGCACCACGCTTGACAACCTTGACTTCATTTACACCATTTCGGATCTCGTTAGGCTTAAGCTCTATGCTAAAGCTCTTTCCAGCACGCACATCTGAAGTCGATATGTGGCCTGTAGAGTACTGCTGACCATTGATATAGACTTCCCAGTCATATTCACCTTGAAGCTCTCCGCTTGCTCGTGAATAGTCTACAAGGGCATCAATTGCAAAGGCTGTCTGTTTAGTAGTTGCCCAGTAATGACCATTGGTTCTGTGGTTTACAAGCCAACGAGCAGCTTTCAGTAGTACTGGACTCTGTGGTTGTAATCTTGCCAATGCTTTTACAGCAAAAGATGTGGCTTCTACAGATACATCGTCTTCATAATCTACAAAGAGTTTACGCTTGCTAGGCCAATACGATTCTTGCTCATTACCACTTGCTGTTGCTTCAAGTTTTTTCACTACATCTATAGCACTATTTCTATTACCTACTTCATCAAGTGAGAGTGCAAGAAGAGCCTGGCTAAGAGGTGGAAGTTTCTGTGCTTGTCCAGCCAATGACTCAACTCGTGTTGCGCTCTCTCTGCCAGAAGTTACAAGTGCATAGAGTAGAAAAACTCTATCATCAAGTCCTATTGGATCTTTCCAACTTCGATTTCTATCAAGCTCTTGAGCAATCCAAGCCCTGCCACGATTAAGTACTTGTTGGTCTATGAGATAGCCTGCTTTGGATGCTTGTCCCAAACCAGCTACAACGTGAGCTGTCATGTAGAGATCTGTTGCATCCTCTTTCCACCAACCCCATCCACCATCTTGGTGTTGATAGTCATAGAGTTTGCGTAACCCTTTTTCTACCTTTTTTGACAATTCCGGATCTGAAACTGTAACGGCTCCATTAGTCTCTTTCATAGCGCGAGTCACTATAATATTTGGTAGGAAGCTTGACATAGTCTGTTCAACACAACCATATGGATAGCTTGTTAGGTAGTCGAGAGCACCAAAAGCGGTACCAGAAATAGATGAAGCTACGTCAACTCTCAACTTGCGTGAGCCTGGTGATGCATCTATTCCAATGTTGGTTTTGAGAGTTCCTTCAGCATCATTGTCTACTAGTGTGACAGCTTCACCGTGACCAATGCGACGACCATGTGGATTGATAGGAACAGTAAATTCAACACCATCCGATTCTGCACTGGCTTTAGCTTTTGCTGTTAGTACTGCCTGTCCAACATTTGTGGCCTTTACTTTCCAGTCAACCCTAACTTCACCATTTGGCTCTATAGTGGAGCTTGTTGTTGCATTACCAGATGTTATATCTATACCGTTTGTTTGAAGTGATATCTCAGTTGTCTGTTTTGATTTAAGGTAGTTGTGGACAATAGCTGAGACTGTAACTTCATCACCTTCAAGGAAGAAGCGAGGAATAGCCAAGCGTACCAAGAGATTTTTTCTAGCCAGTATCTTCTCAACTGTACTTCCAACACGTGTGTCTGCCGTGACGGCTCTCGCAGTAGCTCGCCAAGTAGTCAAATTGTCAGGCAACTCTACTTTAACTTCGGCTTTACCATTAGCATCAGTTGTAACTATAGCCGACCAGAAAGCTGTATCTTTAAAATTCTTTCTTACATCGTTTTTTGGATCTGGCTTGAGTGCTGCAAAAGGTTTACGGTCTTTCTGTTTTGAACGCTTTGCAAGATCCCAAGCTTTCTGACTACTGTAACCAGAAAAATCATAGTCTGCAGAAAATCCTGTGTATACGTAATTGCTGATTCTTTGATAGAAAAATGATTGTATATCAGGGGCAGACTCACCAGCTATTGCATAGATAGCTTCATCAACTACACCCAAGCTAACCTCAGCAGGAGCAGGTGTTCCGGACAGGTCTCTTGTGGTTATGGTATAAGTGACTGTTTCACGTGGTTGATACTGTGGTTTGTCAGCAAAAACTTCAACTTTTAACATCTTCTCTTTTGGTGGAACATTTAGTGAGTGTGCGCCTGTATGAAGCTGACCATTCTTAACATATGTTGCAGAAAGGTAGACGTTGGGTACTCCAGAAGGAACAATTGATCGATCTAATTTTACTCTAACTACAGCCGTCTTTCCTTTTGCAACTATGTGCCAAGACTTGATCAATGTTTTTCCTTCAAGAGAGACTATTATATGAGTGTCAGAATCTGGAATAGAAAGTAACACCCGTGCTTCATCCCCAGATTTATAGCTCTTTTTGTCAGGGATCATTTTGATCGCTGTTGATGAACGCATGTAGTAGTCTTCATTTGATAGATCGTCGCTAACCCAGAAGTATTCTACTGGAGCATATACTGTTCTGCCTTCATCTTGAGCAGTAGCAATTATCTCTATATCGCCTACTGAAGACGCTTTCATTTCAACATTGGCAGTTCCTGTCTGGTCTGTCTGTGCAGTTGTTTCACCAACAGTTTTGGTGTTACGTTCCCACTGACCATTCTTTTCTTGCCACTCAGAACGGACAAATTTAACCCTTATTGGAGTACTGACAGGCTTTCCATCATAGTCCTTTGATGTAACAACCATCTTCACAAGCTCGTTGGGACTATACAAGTACTGTTGAGTAGCAACGCTGAGTGTAAATTTACCATTAGAGACAATTATCGACCCGGACTCGGTTATGTCACGACGTGCTGAATCGGTGATAGTTGCGTCAACTCTATAACGGTAATCATAGCCTAAAAGATAAGAATCTTTTTCGTCTATAGTAGCTTTGGGTGGTGCTGTATCAAAGCTAATATCTAAACGACCTTCCTTGTCTAGCTTGCCTTCTCCTTCAGAAATGAATTCATTGTCATAGCTATAGTAGCTTTCATCATCGGAAAACTGAAAGTTCTCTTCTTCAGAATCTTCTTCTTGCCAAGGTGGGGTGTAACGTTCACGATAAATGTAATACTTGACGGAAGCATTACTTACTGGAGCACCAAAGTAGTATTTTCCAGTAATGGTTGCAGTTACTCTACTACCTATCACTACACGCCGTTCTTTGAAATTTACAGAGACTTTATATTCTGGCTTTTTGTACTCTTCAACAGAAAAGTAGAAGTATGAAGAAAAATCGCCATCGCCTACTTGAAGAGAATAACTTCCCAAGGCAGCTTCATTTGATAGTTGAATAGAGCCAGTAGTTGTACCAGTAGAATTTACTGTAGCAGTTGTCTGATAGAGATTTTTTCCTTCTGGATCACGAACACTTATAGGGACAGAAGATATTTGTGGAAGTTGAAAGCCAGTTGCTGTGTCACGCCTCAAGATAGCTTTGTAATAGATGGTTTGACCTGGACGATAGACAGGTCGGTCAGTATAGATGTATGTACGAGTTGTTTCTGACCCTTCTTCACCTTGACCGTAACCGTAAATTCCTAAATTTCGTCCTGTATCTGCAGCAACAAAGTGCTCTTTACCGGCCAATTTACCATATGCTACAAGCAGAGTTCCTTCGGAGGTATAGCCTTCAGGTAGAGTTGCTTTCCACATTCCATCCTTGTCGCTCTGCGAACGAGCATGAGAGGTGCGGATAGGTTTTTTAATATCCTCTGGCACTTCTCCATCACCAATTGGTGTAAGCATCTCTACTGTGGTTCCCGCTACAGGTTCACCTGTGACACGATTAATTGTGTAAGCTACAATTGACTGGTTCCAACTTTTTGTTACTATGCCAAGGTCGGTTACAAAGACTAGTGTGTAAGCACGTAGTTTCTCATGTGCTGCTTCAACTAGATAGACACCAGGTTCTTGTGTAGCTAGAGGAATGGTTGAATAGTCAGAGTAGGTAAGCCTTGGAACTCGCTCTCGCCAGCTCTCTACCAATCCGTAAGAGTTCAGTAATGGGATAGCTGTGAAGTCAGCGTGGTTTAGTGGAGCACGGCGTGGCACGCTACCGTCATTTTTATATAGGCTCTTTTGTACTGCTACTCGCGCTTTTTTGCTAAGCTGTGCTCTCACAAAAGTTTTTAATGCTTGTAGAGTTTTAAACTTCCAATTAGAGAACTTTTCAAGTGCAGAAACCTTTCTTGCTAGTGTTGAGCTATCTTGTTCTCCTGACTGATGAAGATTACGTAGCCTTGCAAAAAACTCTGTTGGTTTCTCTATTTTGTAGACACGAAAATCTATATGGTCTAAGTCTCGATAACTGAGTGTAAACTTAGGTCTGTCTTTTGTTGAGTAGACTTTTCTTGAAAAAAGTGCAAAGTCTGTTCCTCCTTCTGGAGGTATCTCTTCAGTAGTGTCTCTCTTTTCGGCTTGTCCAGTCAGTTGTAGGATCAGAAAACCACCCGCAACCATCATTAGGATAGAAAGTAGTTGTTTAGCTATAGTTTTGAGCATTTTACCCTCCGTAAAGCAGCTCAGTTATCGATAAGTTTTAGTCTATAAAATCCCAAAAAAGAAGGATTTGATTTGACAGGATGCCATCGGTAGTCTGGATGCTCTTTTAGTTCTGCAAGCCTCACTTTTTTCACTACTGCTAAGTTCTGTGGTGATCCATTTGTGAGCTGTGAACCTGTATGATAGACGACCCAATCCTGGTAGCC
>JAEUQL010000338.1:0-2678 GCA_016789295.1 Blastocatellia bacterium
GATTCATTCCAGGGAATAAACAAGAATTTGTCAGTATGACAACAGGCAAACTTGATAAATCTAAGTACAACATTGGAGAGCTTGCTTACAATCGAGAAGGAGAGGTTTTCTTGAGAGCTTGGCCATTGTTTTATTCATCACAGAATGGCGATTTTCGACCTGATATTGAAAGTGTTTCTGGAGATCAGTACTTCTTTGAAGTGCCTCTAAACAAACAGATTCGCCTTCCAAAAATAGAAGAACGGATTAACAACACAATTCCAAATGCTAATAATTTAGCAGAAGCTTCAAGTTTAAGTTTAGAAGGTGATTCTTATAAAGAGAAAGGTAAGTATAAAGAGGCTGAAGAGTGCTACAAGAAAGCCTTGGAGCTTAGAGAGAAGATAGACCATCCAGATGCAGCTTTGAGCTTAAACAGTCTTGGTGAAATCTACTACTCTCAAAATAACTTGACAGATGCAAAAGCTTTTTTAGAGAGAGCATTACAGATATGTCGAGGAAAGTTAGACCTTCTCTTTACTGCAACTGTTCTGAATAACTTGGCAAATGTGCGTATAAGTCAGGCAGAAGCCCGTGTTTCTAAAAATGGTCCTTTTATGAAACTTGCACTACAGCAAATAGAACCATTGTACATAGAGGCTTTAAAGATAAGAGAGCAGAAGCTAGGCAAAGAGCACCTAGATACTGCACTAAGTCTCAATAACCTTGCACTGCTCTATAGTAAACAAGGATATCTTGAAAAAGCAGAGCCGTTGTTTAAGAAAGCTCTAGAAATATTTGAAAAAAGCTTAGGCTCTGAAGATGTTACTACAAAGCTTGTCAAAGCAAACTATAGAGACATGCTTGTTAAAAAAAGTAAACCTTAGCTCTAAGAAGCTCTCTGCACTCACAAACAGCTTCTATTTTGCTGGATAAACACTGTCTCCTATTTTTGCGCTAACAAGTTCACTAGTAATTGGCCCTGCAAAACTGCTCTCTGTCTGTTTGACAAGACCTACGTTGGGAGCAAACCACTGAGCTATAATACCTGCATCCATGCACCCATGTTCAAATTCTATCTTGACGCAGTTTTCAAAGTTACCGGCTGCAACGCTAACCGTTTCAGTCCCTACTATTTTGAGTTTTGCTCCATCGGTGCAAGGTGGCCCTCCTTCTGTCAAATTCATCGTCCAGCTTTCGTTCTGAGAGTTGGAAAGCTTGTACCAGAGTAGGGAAGACTCGCCACTTTTTTCTCTAACTTCACCGTTTTGGTTAGTTGACAGTAGATGTGGAAGCTCATCGCCCCAATAATTAGAGTGTTGGAAGTAATCACCATCTTGAGCTGTGATTTTGTCTGTCCAACCACTGTTTCTTGCCAGACGCCCAGTTTTGCGATAGACGTGCTCATCACCAAGGTTTTGTGGAAAATAGTTGCTCATAGCTGTTCTGTTTACGTTCTTCAGGCCATTTGCTGAAAACAGGAAGCTAGATAGACACAGAATGGCCAGAATATAGCGAAACATTTCTCCTCCTTGAACTCTTACTTGGATCGTGAATAGGGAGCATTGCAAAAGATCTATCGCTATGCAATAGTAATTTCGGAAATTGGGACTGTATGGCATTGCGGGAGGGGTTTTATGAGCTACAGATTTGACCAAAACTATAGGATGATGTTTCCACCACTCACTCCAGTCATTAAAGGTCTAATCATTGCTAATTCTGCAGTCTTTCTGATACAAATTGTTTCCGCAGGTCTTTTTAAGACTTTTTTTATAGAGCTTTTTTTTGGTCTAACTCCACAGTTGGTCACGGAGAAATTTTTTGTCTGGCAGTTTCTGACTGCAATGTTTCTGCATGGGGGCTTTCTCCATTTGCTCTTTAACATGTTAGGTCTGTTCTTTTTTGGAGCAGATCTTGAGTGGTTATGGGGGAAGAAGAGGCTTCTATCTTTCTACTTTCTGGTTGGCATTGCTGCTAATCTTTTCTCCTATCTGTTGGATATACATAGCAAGACATTGACCATAGGTGCTTCGGGTGCTGTTTTGGGGTTTGTTGGTGCTTATGCTGCCATCTACCCAAATAGATATGTTACTGTTTTTATCTTCCCAATGAAGATGAAATACTTTGTTATCTGTTTTTATCTTATCCCAACAGTTCTGAGCCTTGCTGGAGTAATGCACCAAGATGAAGTAGCACATGCAGTCCATTTGGCAGGACTGATTCTTGGTATAGCTTATGTAAAACTGAATCTACGCAGTATTGAAAACTTAAAATATGCAGTGAAAGAGAAGATAAGACTTTGGCGGATAAAGCGCAAGTATCGCAACTTTCGTGTTGTAGATAGCGATGTAAAACAGATGTGGGATGACCTGGAAGAGCGTATCAACAAAGATTCGCACAATTCTAAAATAAACTAAATTTTTGGAGTTTGGTTGATGGCCAAAAAGATGCTTTCTAGTAAAGTTGATAAGTTTACCGAGTCAATTATTAGAGAAATGACTCGTCAAGCTAACAAGTATGGAGCAGTAAATCTTTCGCAAGGTTTTCCAGATTTTCCTGCTCCTGAAGAGATAAAAATAGCCGCAGCAGAAGCGATAGAAAAAGACATCAACCAGTATGCTATCACTTGGGGAGCAAAGCGTCTGCGTGATGCGATTGCAACAAAGACAAAGGATTTTCTTGGTCTTGAAGTAGACCCT
>JAEUQL010000338.1:2688-4864 GCA_016789295.1 Blastocatellia bacterium
CGTGTGGCTCTACAGAAGGAATGATCTCTTCAGTTATGGCTATTACCGAACCAGAAGACGAGATAGTAGTATTTTCTCCTTACTATGAAAACTATTGGCCAGATGCAGTTCTTTCAGGTGCTAAGCCAGTTTTTGTAGATCTCAAAGCTCCTGACTGGACGTTTGACCGTGAGCAACTAGCTGCAGCATTTAATGAAAAGACAAAAGCAATTATTATCTGCAATCCAAACAATCCTACTGGAAAAGTTTTTACTCAAGAAGAACTCTATTTTATAGCTGATCTTTGTATCAAGTGGGATGCTTTAGCCATCACAGACGAGATCTATGAACATATTATATATAATGGCCTTAAACACATATCGATGGCTACACTTGATGGAATGAAAGATAGGACAATAACTGTCAATAGTCTGTCAAAGACTTATTCTGTGACAGGTTGGCGTGTAGGCTATATAATTGCTTCCCCTTATTTGATGAGTGGTATCAGGAAAGTACACGACTTTTTGACTGTAGGTGCTGCTGCACCCCTGCAAGAAGCTGCTGCTACAGCACTAGGTTTTCCAAAAAGTTACTATGACAAGTTAGCTGCTGATTATCAGCAGAAGTGTGACTACACAGTAAGTATTCTGAAAGAAGTAGGGTTTAAGGTTTATGAGCCACAAGGTGCTTACTATGTTATGGTAGATTTTAGTAATTTCGGCTTTGATAATGACATTGAGTTTGCAAAGTTTATGGTGCAGCAAGTTGGTGTTGCTGTAGTACCAGGAAGTTCTTTCTACATTGACCAACAAGGTGGAAAGCAACAGGTACGCTTTGCTTTTTGCAAGCGTAATGAGACACTTCAGGCTGCAGCAGAAAAGTTGCAAAGATTAAAAGAGTTGATTGATAAAAAAAAGAGCCATTCGTCAGAATAGCTCTAGAAGGAAGGGTATTTTAATTTGCAAAGATCTCTGATAAGCCTTGTTTGACAAAAACTCCAATCATATGGCGTCTATAAGGCATTGTTGAAAGTGAAGTTTTCATAGGCTTGGCTGTCTTTCGAGCCATATCTGCTACTTTTTCAAATAGTTCTTCGCTAGGCTCTCTATCAACCATCAGCTCTTCCACCCCTTTTACAATGAGTGGAGCAGGATTGACAGCAGTTATTGCTACCTGTGCATTGGTGCAACGCCCTTGTTTATCAAGACGACCAACAACGGCTGCACCAGCAAGTGGGTAGTCTACAGAGTCACGTATGCGAAGCTTTTTGTAAAAACCTCGCTGATTTGCACTCTTTGCAGGTATATGAATTTCTGTAACTATCTCATTTGGTGCAAGGTTATATTTCTTGATACCGTCTAAGACAAAGAAGTCTTTAAGATCGACAACTCTTTCTCCTAAAGCACTTACTATTTTGATACTTGCTCCAAGAGCTAGAAGTGCTGGTGCAGTGTCTCCTGAGTAAGCAGCCCAGCAGTAACTACCACCAGGTGCTACGTGACAGATATCTCCATCTTTTTTGAGGCAGAAATTGCAAGATTTACGCCAAAAGTAAGATTGGTTATACCACTGACAACGAGTATCAAGACAGATATTGCCACCAAGTGTAGCCATGTTACGAATATTTGGTCCAGCAACCAATCCGGCTGCTTTTGCAAGAGCTTCATAACGTGTGCGTATGGTTGGATTTTCGGCTATTTCGCTTAGAGTGGTTGCTGCTCCTATGCACAACCCTTCTGTTTCACTATAGTCAATGCCGTGCATTGAAGCTATTTTGGTAACATCGAGTGCATATTTTGGTGAGAGTAGTTTGTTTCTTAGGTTTATAACTATGTCAGTACTGCCAGCAAGTATCCGAACGTCATCGTGTGCTGCAAGCATCTCGATAGCTTCAGCTTCTGTTTTGGGCTGTAGTACCCTAAAAGATGGCATTGTAATCATCTTTTTGCCTTCTTGCTAAGTTCTTTTAAAATCTTTTCCGGTGTGATCGGAAGTGTTGTAATCCAAACTCCAACAGCGTCATAAACTGCATTGGCAATAGCAGGTATAACGCCTGCTAGAGAGCCTTCACCAGCTTCTTTTGCTCCAAAAGGTCCTTCTGGGTCAATAGTCTCAACAATAATAGTTTCAATGTCAGGAGATTCCAAAGAGCCAGGAGATTTATATTCAAGCAGGGAAGGGTTTACCGTTAGACCTT
>JAEUQL010000339.1 GCA_016789295.1 Blastocatellia bacterium
ATAGGTAAAGTGATAGAAATGAATGATAGGCAAGTGACAATTGTTGGAATATGTGAAGCTTCTGCTCCATTTGCAACTTTTCCAGTGATGTTCACTCGCTACAGCCAAGCAATCAAAACAGTAGGTCCAGAAAGAAATCAGATGTCTTTTGTTTTAGTCAAAGTTCAGCCAAATGTTTCTGTAGAGAGTGTCTGTAAAGAGATAGACGTAGTTACAGGGCTAAAAGCAATGACAGGTGAGAAGTTTGCTTGGCAGACAATTATGTACTACATACGTAATACGGGTATTCCCGTAAACTTTGGAATCACTGTACTTATTGCGCTTGTAGTTGGGACTGTTGTAGCTGGTCAGACATTTTATCTCTTTACTATTGAAAACTTAAAACAGTTTGGGGCACTTAAAGCTATAGGTGTTACAAATCTGCGAATAGTCGCAATGATATTACTTCAAGCATTAGTTGTTGGGATTTTAGGCTATGTGATTGGCATGGGTCTCTGTTCGGCTTTTTTTGATTTAACAACTGGGCAGATACACTTAAGAGGGTTCTTTCTTTTGTGGCAGATAATGTTGGGTACTGGTGGGATTGTAATCTTAATAATTCTACTTGCAAGTTTGATGAGTATCCGTCGTGTTCTTGTTCTCGAACCTGCAGTAGTTTTTAGGGGGTAGGGTTATGTATCAACAAACTTTAGGAAAGAGTGGAGAAGGAAAGCTTGAAGCAGCCGTTTCGTGTCGAGGTTTAAAAAAAGAGTTTGCACAGGGTGAGTTTAAAAATCTTGTCTTGAGAGGAATAGATCTCGACATAGCACTTGGTGGAATAACAATGCTTGTTGGTGAGAGTGGTTGTGGCAAAACTACATTACTGTCAGTAATTTCAGGACTACTAAATCCAACAGCAGGTGATCTTACTGTTATAGGGCAATCGCTCATAAAACTTTCAAACAAGCAGAAAGTACTTTTTCGAAGAGAAAATATTGGATTTGTATTTCAGCAGTTCAATCTGCTACCAACACTCACAGCTGTTGAGAATGTAGCAGTTGCACTACTTGCAGCAGGTATAGTACGCAAAGTTGCAATTGAAAAAAGTAGTTATCTGCTTGATAAACTTGGACTTGGCAGTCGTATAAATGCTTTTCCATCACAACTTTCGGGTGGTCAACAACAGCGTGTAGCTTTTGCTCGTGCACTTGTACATGAGCCAAAACTTGTAGTCTGTGATGAGCCAACTTCGGCTCTAGATAGTGCTACAGGACATGCAGTAATGCAGTTATTAGATCAGATAGCTGTTGAACCCAACCGTGCAGTAGTTGTTGTCACACACGATAGCCGTATTTTTGAATTTGCTGATACCATAGCGCGTATGACAGATGGTTATATTACCGAGATTCGGTCAAATTTGCGTAAAAGGTGATTTTTATGAACAAAGTAATGTTAATTATTATCTCTAGTTTGGTACTGGGTTATTCGGTAGTATCTGTTTACCGTTCACAACCAGTAAAAGAGAGTGCCCTACCGGTTGCAGCCCCTCCACAAACGCTATTAGTTCGGTCGGTTGCAGGTGTTGGACTTGTTGAGGCAGCATCTGAAAACATTTTTGTTAGTACTCCAGTTTCTGGGCTTGTTAAGAATGTTTATGTTAAAGCAGGTGATATGGTAAAGAAAGGCCAGAAACTTTTTGATCTAGACGATAGAGATCTTCGTGCAGCACTTGTTGTTAGATCGAAGACTCTTGAAGTAGCAAAAAGTCGTCTTGAAAAACTTACACAATCTCCACGTCCTGAAGAGATACCTGTTTTAGAAGCAAAAGTTAAAGAAACAGAGTCTTTATTAGCCGATGCAACTGTTCAATTAAAAGTAATGGAAAGTGTTAGTGATAAGCGAGCTATTCGTGACGAAGAGTTACAACGGCGTCGCATTGCTGTAAAAACTGCACAAGCTAAACTTGATCAGAGCCGGGCAGACCTTGGACTGCTGAAAGCTGGTTCTTGGCAAGTTGACATTGAAGTAGCACGTGCGGAAATAGCTTTGGCAGAGTCACAAGTAAAGCAGGTTCAGACTGATATTGAGCGTCTTACAGTCGTTGCTCCCGTTTCTGGTCAGATTCTGCAGTCAAATATTCATCCTGGTGAATATGCAACGAGTGGTCAAATACAGAAACCACTTATGATGATAGGTGATCTATCTTCGTTACATATTCGTGTGGATATAGATGAAAGTAATGCTAGATGGATAGAATCAGGTGCTCCTGCAGAAGCTGTAGTTAGAGGAGCAAGTGACAAAAAGTTATCACTAGAATTTGTACGCTTTGAACCTTATGTTACACCTAAAAAGTCTTTAACAGGTGAAAGTACAGAGCGCGTTGATACTCGTGTTCTACAAGTAATATACAGAATAAAAGATAAAAATAAATCTCTATATGTTGGCCAACAGATGGATGTATTTATTGCTTCAGGAGGTGAGAAATGAGTAAAAAGCTAATGGCTATATTGTTACTTATTTTTACAAATGGTTGTGCGGTAAAACCTTCAAACCATCATTTTCAAGTACCTACTTCATGGAGTAGCAAACCTTCAGAAGAGATAACTACAAAATCAGCTCAGTTAGAAAGCTGGTGGAAACATTTTAATGATCCAACACTCAATAGACTAGTACAAGAAGCAATAAAAGCTAACAAAAATCTTCAAATTGCACAGTCACGTATTCGTGAAGCTAAAGCACTGCTTGGGGTTTCAAAGTCTGCATTAATGCCATCTGCTGGAAGCTCTTTCTCTGTAAACAGACTGCGTGGTGGATTTGCACAAGGTTTGACAGGAGTAGGTGGAAACTCGCTTAGCAGTAACTCAAGCTCTAGCTTAATATCACCTTTTGAAACCAATATTTTTCAAGTAGGCTTTGATGCAAGTTGGGAAATGGATCTATTTGGTAGAAACCGTCAGGCTGTGAGTGAAGCTAATGCAGAAGTAGTAGTTGCACAGGAAGAGTACAGAGATCTTCTAGTTTCGTTACTTGGTGAGGTAGCACATGCTTACATATCTATTTGTGGATTGCACCGCAGGATTGAAGTATTAGAGAAGAATATAGTTGCACAAAATGAGACCAGGTATCTCACAGATGTTCGTGTTAGAGCAGGTCTTGCCAGTGAACTAGATCTTTCTAGAGCTTCGGCACAGCTTGCAAGAACTGAATCTGAACTTCCAATGCTGCAGTTAGCACTTGCAAAAAACATACATCGGATAGGTATACTCCTTGGAAAAGAGCCAACAGCAGTAGAAATAGATTTGGAACAAGCAAGGCCAGTTCCTGTAACTCCACCTGAAATTCCTATAGGACTACCTTCTGATTTACTACGTCGTCGTCCTGACATTCGTCGTGCGGAGGCAGTGGTTGCAGTAGCTACTGCGCGTCTTGGTATTGCAGAGAAAGAACTACTACCAAAATTTTCTCTTACTGGGCTTATTGGCAGACAAGGAACAGAGTTAAGTGGACTAACACTTGGTGCAGGAAGTTTTTTCAGTATTGGACCCAGTGTCCGACTTCCTATATTTACTGCTGGCCGTATCAAGTCAAATATCAAAGTTCAAGAAGCACGTCAAGAGCAAACATTAATAGGATATGAACAAACAGTACTACGCTCTTTGGAAGATGTGGAGAATGCTTTGACTGCATATTCAAAAGAACGTGTACGCAAAGAGTCTTTGGTAAAAGCTGTCAAAGAGAGTCAACGTGCAGTAGAGCTTGCAAATGAACTTTACACCAAAGGGCTTTCTGATTTCCTTTCTGTTCTTGAAGCAGAACGGCAGATGTATGAAAATGAGGATCTGCTAGCAAGCAGTGAAGCAGAAGTAGCTATTAAGCTAGTAGCTCTTTACAAGGCACTTGGTGGTGGGTGGTGAGCTAGAACAGAATTAAAAATCTTTGAGAACTTGCTACTGCTGTAACTACCAAATAAATCATTAGTAACCTTTCTTAGTTAGGCTAAAAGATAACAATTAAGGAGTAAATAGAATGCACAAGCAGGAGGAAATTAAAAAAGTAGATATTCCAATTACAGGGATGACTTGCGCTGCTTGTGCAAAACGGATTGAGAAGAAGCTTTCTAAAGTGGATGGAGTTGCTCAAACAGGTGTCAACTTTGCAACGGCAACAGCAACTGTTGAGTACGATCCATCAAAAGTTACTCTACAGACATTCATTACTGCAATCAAAGATATAGGTTTTGGCATAGCTGGTAGCTCTACGCTTTTGATGAAGGTAGAAAGTATGCCAGAACCTTATGATAAGTTCTCTCCTACTCTGACATCAATTTTTGGTGTTTTAGATATTTCTGCTGACATTTCATCAAAAGTTATTAAAGTAAATTATCTGTCAGAAATATTAGAAGCCAGAGATTTGATGGACAAAGCAACAGAGATAGTTAAAGCCTTTGGTAGCACGCTAGTTTCAAACCAACAAGAGGAAGGAGAAACTTTACAAGAGCAACAAGACCTTGAATATAAAGCCCTCAAGCAGAAATTTCTTTTTGCAATTCTTTTCTCTTTTCCAGTATTTATAATAGCTATGTCTCATGGACAGGTCTCTTTTCTTAACTTTGAGGGTATCAATTGGGTTCAGTTTTTATTAACAACAATTGTACTAATTTACTGTGGACAGCAGTTCTACTGGAAAGCAATAATTGCGTTAAAAAATCTTGCTGCTGATATGAATACTCTAGTTGCAACTGGTACAGCATCTGCTTACATATATTCAACATTATTACTGTTTTTTCCTACCATCTTTTCTATTCATAAAAATCATATACCAGATCTCTATTTTGAAGCTGCAAGTATGATTATTACACTTCTGCTTT